>DUFK01000033.1 GCA_013331945.1 Nanobdellota archaeon | reverse complement strand
TCTATTGTTGGCATCTTATTATTGTTCCCGGCCCTGAGCCCTGAGCTTTGTGCTTTGTTCCATTCTACACTCCCTGCTTCCTCAGCCACTCTAGATCCTGTGAGAATAGCTGTCTGATATCGCTGACTCCGAGCTTGAACATGGCCAGCCTGTCAACACCAAGGCCCCATGCGATTACTGGCACGTTCACTCCAAGTGGCTTTGTGACTTCTTCGCGGAAGATTCCAGCTCCCCCAATCTCTATCCATCCGAGCTTTGGATGTTTCACATTCAATTGAACTGAGGGTTCTGTGAAAGGATAGTAATCTGGGATGAATCTAACTTCTTTAGCTCCTGTGAAAACCTCTGCGAATTTCTTTAATGTTGCCAACAAGTGCTGAAAGGTTATGTTCTCATCAAGGATTATGCCTTCAACCTGATTGAATTCAGCAAGATGCTTTGTATCTACAACATCTGGCCTGTAGCAGCGTGCTATGGCGAAGTATTTTCCAGGAACCTCTGCATGGGGAAGCATTCTCGCGCTCATGCATGTTCCTTGCGGGCGTAAGATGGCGTGTTTGGCTTTCTCCTGTTGCCATGAATATTGCCAGCTTTTCTCGTGCTGTCTCTTGACTTGCTCCACTATTTCCTTTGCTGGAAGTTCTGCTTCTAATCCTTTTGCAAAATATGTCGCGGTCCAATCTCTTGCGACATGGAATTGCGGCTGGAAAAGCGCATCAAAGTTCCAGAACTCGCTCTCGATTGTTGGTCCCTGCATCTCCTTGAATCCAAGTCTTACGAGCTCTCTTGCAACCTGCTCTAAGAAAACATAATATGCCTGTCTCTTTCCTCCATATATTTCGGGCACGCGTACAGAGACATCATAGCGCTTGAACTTCACTTTTTTCCATTCTTCTCCGCGAAGGAGATCGGGTGTTACATTCTCAATCATCTTGCCTCTTGGAGATTCTTTCATCATGGCCAGGACTTTTTTTGCCTGCTCTGTCGCTTCTGCACTGAACACTGCATTTCTTTTTAGTTCGATAATCCCTTTTCTCTTTGCCAGTTCCTGAAGGGCGTATTTTTCTTCTGGTGAAAGTTTTGAGGTTTCCACGGGCAAAGATTCGAGGAATTTCTCTTCAAGCGTTTTCTTCAGAGCCTCTTCTGGCTTTGCTTTGAGCAATATCTTTCCTGCCTCGATGGAGACGAGAATCTTTTTCTTCAGCGCACCGAGCGCTGCCGAAAATTCCTCTCCAGACAGGCCTGATCTCTTTTGCGCGTCCGAGAAATTTACTGCCTTGTTCTTTAGTATAAACGCAAGAAGCTTTCTTTCTGGAAGGCCTTCTTTCTGATATTTCTGGCCGTACTCTCCCAGTATTGCGACCTCTTTCTCCTCTCTCTTGAGCTTGATGAGCCTTTTATTGTCTAGCCATTGCAGGGCGCGCACGACCTCGACTTGCGAAAGCTTCGCTGCCTTCTCGAGCTCTGCTGAACTCGCCTTCTTTTTTTCTACAAGACTTTTTAGAACAAGAACCTCACCCTCAGAGAGGCTTTCAGCCATCTTTTTTAAGTCTTTTTTTGTATCCTGTGCATCAGATGCCATCTATACCAGAGCAGGAGCGATTTTTAAAATGTTTTGGAGTGCGCTTCTTCCATAATTTGGCTATAAATGTTAAGGTAGTCCTGTGCCATCCGTTTATATCCGAAGTTGTCCTCCGCAAATTTTCTGCAGTCTTTCGGATTTATACTTGCGCTCTCTCTCGCTGCATTTATCATCCCCCCTAAATTACCTTTTTCCACAATAAAGCCTGTTTTGCAGTCTTCAATCATCTCAGGAACTCCGCCTCTGCCGAATGCAACTACTGGAGTGCCTGAAGCGGCTGATTCAATCACCACTGTTGGAAGTGAGTCCTCAAGGCAAGTCGGAAGCAAAAATACCTCTGCATTGGCAAAAAGAGGTTTCTTTTGGACATCATTAACTCCTCCAACATAAACTATCTTTCTCCCTCCCTTAGGCAAGCTCAAATAACCACCAAGCTTATCTTCTTTATCTGAGATGTCATGAGTGATATGCGGCTTAATCTGCTCATCAAAATATTCCCCGCATTGTCCATCAATTGTTCCCGCAATTATCAGGTCTTTATTTAAACTCTTAGCAGTTTGAACTGCATAATGGACACCCTTTGTTGGCGAAATTAATCCTAGTGAAAGTAAATAATCTCTCTTTTTGTCTGCATAAATAAATTTATCGACTTCTATTCCATTATGCACAACAAATCGGACACTAAATCCGTCTTTCTCATACTGCTCCTTTAAAGCATGACTGACTGCTACAAGATTAAGATTCTTTGTTTCATCTGCAAGTTTCGGATGATTTTTAGATTGCCAGAAATCTGGATAATGTGAATGGAGTGTTAGCAACGATGGAGATTCAATTAAGCTGAGGAAAGGCAGTAGATTATCATCATGAGCGTGCACTACATCAAATCCAGAATTTGCATGCTTTATAGTTTCAGCGATATGTTCTATCCTTAGGAAAGTTCCTTCTCGATTGAATGTATTAAAATCTCCGATTGAAGCATTAATTGTTGGTTCCAATTTTCCTAATGGTGAAGAATCAGCCGGCGCAGCGATGGAAGATTCATGCCCAAGCTCTTTATACGCTCTATCCAGATACCAGACTATTCTCTCTATACCCCCATATACGATATCCTCCCGAATTGGCAGGAACGGCGGTGCAATCTGTAGAATCCTTAATTTTTCTTCATGCATTTTCAATTCACCACCTTGATTGGCATTCCGCCATTCTTCTTCACCGCTTCAACTTCTGAAAGGATTTGCGGCCAGACTTCAAGAGTTTGACTAATCAGCTTTGCTTCGTCATCCACAACTCCCTGGATATGCTCTTTGAATCGCTTGAAATTAAATTCCTGGAAAGCCCGATAAACTTCCCGCATAAATGTATCATAATATCCGCGATGCTTGTCAGCAGATTTTGAAGTTTCAAAAGCCCACTCTCCTTTTTTCAGAAGCTCTCCGGCTTTTTCATCACTGATTCTGAAATTTCCATCCAGGATGAATTCCAGATTAACTTTATCGATTTTTGTAATGGAATCATAGATCATCAGCTTCAGCATCTTTCCAACATCTTCATACAGCAATTCGCTTGCGAGAGAATCCCTTCCATAAGGATTCCTGGAATGGTTCTGGACAGCACCTACATGCGCACTTGCAACATCCTCTCTTTGGAGCCAAAGCCTGAATATGTAATCTTCAAATCTGAGCTTGGTCGGAAAGAATGGCGGCAGTCCTTCAGAGTTGTCATATCCAGAAACTCCACAATCAACCCTCCAGTTCTCATTCGTGACAACGGGCCTGAAATTTTCTATGACATAAACCTTTTTCATATCGTTTACGCTTATCAATGTCGGATCCTCAAGAAATTCATCAACATAATCTATTATATCAACATCTGCTGATCCTGTCCTGAATGTCTGGGCATGCTTTATTGTCGCATCCGGCCGTACATTTCCTTTTTTAAGGGTTAAAACATTTCTGGTGCCAACTTTCAATTTTCCATTGGTCATATTAGTCATCAAATCCATTAGATTATCCACAAGCAAAGCACCTTTATCGTAATTAATGCTTCCCGCTTTTTTTCCCAATACGTCTGAAAACGCCCCATACAAATCGAATTCTACCCTTTCCATCGATGGCAAATCTTTTCTATCTATATATCTCCCTCTTGAAATCTCCCTTTCATTTAATGGGGTTCTATCTCGTGCTATTATTCCGTACGGTCTCATGTCATCATCTGCGCTGATGAAATGCTCACCAAGAGTGTAGGCGAGTGTGAAGTTCCTGTTTCCACCATAGCTCGGGCGAAAAATTTTTCTGACCAATTCTCCATTTCCAATCCTTGCAATAAGTTCATCCAAAAATCCCGCTTTTTCATTCGGTCCGACATAAAGAACCCTGTTTCTGACTCCCCCCACATCCAGTCCGGTCTCTTGTGGTGAATCATCAAAAACGAGAATTGGCACTTTATGCCCATATTTTGTGAAATTTTCATCATAGGCCCTTACAGTATCAGAAACATGTTCATTCCTATAAGTAGGGATTGTTAGTTTAACTTCGCTTGCCATTTTCTTTCATACTCCAACTTAGAAAAATGGAGTGGATTGGTTGCTTTACATCAAATTTGCCTAAAAAAAGCTGGCGTTATAGCCTCTCGACCCTTTATAAATCTTGTGCTTTTTTCCGGGTCGCTGAAAAGAGCATTTTTTCCACGCACCCTCTTTTTATCTTAAGATCCCAAAAACAAAATAAAGCCCTGATTCGTCCAAATTCTGCTGTTTTAGCAGGAAAAAGTTTATAAAGCGCGACCGCTTTTTTCCTCCAATTTTAAGAGAAAATCACGCTCATTTTAGTGGGCATAAACTAAAAGAGGCTAAGGAAACATGCCATCACAACCACAAGAATATAGTGCAGACTCCATCAAGGTCCTGAAAGGGCTTGAGGGGGTGAGAAAGAGGCCGGCAATGTATATCGGTAGCACTGGCAAGGATGGGCTGCATCATCTGATCTACGAGGTTGTCGATAACAGCATTGATGAGGCGCTGGCCGGGCATTGCACCCGTATTGAAGTCACCCTTAATGAGGATGGTTCTGTTTCTGTAAAAGATAATGGAAGAGGAATTCCTGTAGAGAAGCACTCGGAAGTGAAGAAGTCTGCGTTGGAAGTTGTCATGACCATGCTTCATGCTGGAGGAAAGTTCGATAAGAAGGCCTATATCATTTCTGGAGGTCTTCATGGGGTCGGTGTTTCAGTTGTGAATGCCTTAAGCGAGAAGCTCATCGTGCAAGTACGCAGGCAGGGGAAGATTTATGAGCAGACCTACAAGAGAGGAGAGGCGCAGGCTGATGTGAAGGTTGTCGGCGAGGCAAAAGGAGAGACTGGCACGATGGTAAGATTCTGGCCTGATCCACAGATATTCTCTTCGATCAAGTATGATTTCGCCACACTTGTCACGAGATTTCGCGAGCTGGCATTCCTGAATTCTGGTGTAACAATAGTCCTTAAGGAAGAGAAGACCAAGAAAAAAGAAGAATTCCTGTTCAAGGGAGGCCTTCTGGCATTCATCCAATTTCTAAATGAAGGAAGAAAAGTATTGCACAAGCCGATCTACTTTCATAAGTCGGAGGAAGATACTGCTGTCGAGTGTGTTATCCAATATAATGAGAGTTACAATGAGAGTATCCATGGATTTGTCAATACCATTAATACTGTAGAAGGAGGAACACATGTCATCGGGTTCAAGACAGCACTAACTAGGGTGATTAATGATTACGGAACAAAGAATAATATGCTCAAGAATGGGATGAAGCTTACAGGCGATGATGTGAGAGAAGGGCTTACTGCTATAATCAATCTTAAACTAAGAGAGCCGCAATTCGAAGGCCAGACCAAAACGAAATTGGGAAATAGTGAAGTGAAGGGTTTTGTAGACAGCGTAACTTCAAGTGCCCTCGCTTCTTTCTTTGAGGAGAATCCATCGATTGCACGCAAGATTGTAACTAAAGTTATCGAAGCTTTACAGGCACGAGAAGCTGCGAAGAAAGCGAAGGAACTTGTAAGGAGAAAATCAGCTTTATCATTTGGTAATCTTCCTGGAAAGCTTACTGATTGCAGCAGCAATGATTTGGAAGAAAGTGAACTTTTCATCGTTGAAGGCGACAGCGCGGGGGGCAGTGCCAGACAAGCTCGAGATAAGGAAACGCAAGCGATTCTTCCTCTCAGGGGAAAAATTCTCAACGTTGAGAAAGCAAATCCCCACAAGGTCTTCTTGAATGAGGAGATCTCTGTGCTCGTCAGTGCCATGGGTACTGGAGTTGGCGAGCATTTCTCTCTTGAGAACCTGCGCTATGGAAAGATAATCATCATGTGCGATGCAGATGTAGATGGACAGCACATCAAGACTCTCCTTTTGACATTCTTCTTCAGATTCATTCCGAAACTGATTGAAGATGGTCGCATCTATGCGGCAGTTCCTCCCCTGTACAAGATAAGGAAGGGAAAGGAAGATACTTATGTTTATGATGATGCAGAACTCAAAAAAGTTGTGGCAGGAAGCAAGGTGGAAGTGCAGAGATTCAAAGGATTGGGAGAGATGAATCCAGATCAGCTTTGGGAGACAACAATGCATCCGAAAAAACGTGTTCTGCGCCGCATCACAGTAGAGGATGCGGCAGAAGCCGACAGGATTTTTAGCATCTTGATGGGCTCAGAGGTAGAGCCAAGAAGAAAATTCATCGAGGAGAACGCCCAGCTGGCTGAGTTGGATATTTAAGCTTTTAGGAAAAGCGCTCAGAATCCGAAGGATTCTGGCGTGCCAGAGCAAAGCTCTGAGCACTTATGCAAAAACTGATTAAGATAAAGCAAAGATAAATGAAAAAATGGTAAAGAAAGCGATAATACTTGTCGGAGGAAAGGGCGAAAGGTTCAGGCCCCTCACTCTTGCGACTCCAAAACCACTTCTTCCATTGCATGGAAAGATGATTCTTGAGCACATCTTCAATACTTTGCGCAACCAAGGAGTGAAAGATATCACCCTTACGATATGCTACAAGGCAGAGCAGTTCAGGAAGAAAATTGGTTCGGGAGAGAAATTCGGGGTGAATGTCTCATATGTTGAGGAGCAAGGACCTATGGGTACTGCTGGCTTCTTGAACCTGCATCCGATTCGCGAGACAACTATTGTGATAAATGGTGATGATATTTTCTTTTTTGACCTTCACGAATTCCTGAAGAAGCATCGCAAGGGAACCACAAAGGGAGGGATTGCAACTCTTGCACTTACTCAAGTTCAGGATCCTTCATCGTTCGGAACTGTGAAGCTCGATTCATCCGGGGAGCGCATCCTCGAATTTGTGGAAAAAGGCAAGGCTGCTTCAAATTCAGTGAGTGTAGGAAATTACATCATGGAGCCTGATATTATGCGCTATGTTCCAAAAAAGCAGTTCGTGATGTTCGAGAAAGACATCTTCCCCCAGCTTGCAAGAGAGGGGAAGCTTTTTGCTTATCCATCTAAAGCCAAATGGATTTATGCGCGGGACTTGGCAGATTATAATATGTGGAATTCGCGCAAATCTTTATTGTAAAAATGACTAAAGATAATATACAAGACAGCCTGATTGAAAATGAGATGAAGAAAGCGTACATAGATTACGCTATGTCGGTCATAGTCAGCAGAGCGCTGCCAGATGCTGCAGATGGCTTGAAGCCAGTACAGCGAAGAATTCTATATGCGATGCACCTCATGGGCTTGACAAATGACAAGCCAACGAAAAAAAGCGCGAGGATTGTCGGAGAGACTATGGGTAAGTTCCATCCTCATGGTGACATGGCCATATATGATGCACTTGCCCGCATGACTCAAGATTTCTCTCTTCGTTACACACTCATAGAAGGACAAGGAAATTTCGGAAGCGTTGATGGGGATCCTCCTGCAGCACAGAGATATACAGAGGCAAAACTTGCATTAATTGCTGCTGAGATGCTCGCTGATATCGAGAAGGAAACTGTGGCCTTCCAGCCAAATTTTGACAACTCCCAAGATGAGCCAAAAGTTCTCCCAGCTAAGATTCCCAACTTACTGATCAATGGTGCGAGCGGGATCGCGGTCGGGATGGCGACAAATATCCCCCCTCACAATCTTTCTGATTCAATAGATGCGACAACTGCTTACATCAAGGATCCCCAGATCGATATAAAGAAGCTTATCGAGATGATCCAAGGTCCTGATTTCCCTACATCTGGAATAATCTACAAGGATGGACTTGATGAGCTCTACACTACAGGAAGAGGTTCTTTCACCGTAAGGGCGAGGGCATCTGTTGAAGATATCAAGGGCGGAAAGGAAGCCATCATTGTGACCGAGATTCCTTACCAAGTCAATAAATCCACACTCATAGAGGATATCGCTAAACTTGTGCGTGATAAGAAGCTCCAGGATGTGACGAACATAAGGGATGAATCTGCGAAAGGAAAAATTAGGATTGTCATCGAGCTGCGAAGGGGCTCTGATTCTAACATCGCCCTCAATAAGCTTTACAATCTCACGCAGCTGCAGACAAGATTCAATGGCATGCTTCTTGCGATCGTGAATGGAGTGCCAAAGGTTCTTACATTAAAGGATATCATCGAACAATTTGTCAAGCATCGCAGGATTGTTGTTGAAAAAAGATGCAAATTTGATTTGAGGAAGGCAGAAGATAGGAAGCACATTGTCGAGGGCCTTCTGCTGGCGCTCTCGAAGATAGATAGCATCATTGATCTTATTCGTAAGAGCAAGGCTGTTGCAGAAGCTTCTGCAGGCCTGCAGAACAGGTTCAAGCTCTCGCAGAAGCAGGCCGAAGCGATCCTAGACATGCGCCTCGCTCGCCTTACCTCGCTGGAGCATAATAAGCTTAGGGAAGAGGAGAAACATCTTGAGGAAATTATCAAGGAACTTAGGAGAATCCTTGGCAGTGAGCACGAAATCCTTGAAGTCGTAAAGAAAGAGCTTCAGGAAGTCAAGCGCAAATATGGTGATGACAGAAAGACAAAGCTCATTGAAAAGTTAAAGACCTTTTCGGAGAAAGAGCTCATCACGAAAGAGACGATTGCCGTGACTCTTACAGCAAAGGGTTACATAAAGAGGCTTCCGCTAAGCATCTACAGGGAACAGCAACGCGGAGGCAGGGGCATTACAGGGACTGAACTTACTTCGGGAGATGCTCTTCAAGATACATTCGTGTGTTCCACACATGATTATCTTCTTTTCTTCACGAACAAAGGAAAAGCGTATTCATTGCAGGCTTACCAAGTTCCTGAAGCTACAAGATATGCAAAAGGGAAGGCTCTTGTGAACATGCTTGGCCTTCAGAATGAGGATGTTGCAACAACTCTTGCTATAAAGAGCTTTGAAGGCTCGCTTGCATTGTGCACAAAGAAAGGAATGATCAAGATGATGGATGTCGCGAACTTTGAGAAAATCAGAAGCAGTGGAATCATTGCCATCAATCTTCCGGAAGATGGAAGTGACGAGCTTATCGATGCAAAGTTCCTGAAAGAGAAAGAAGAGATTTTCCTTGGAACTAAGGAAGGCACTGCCATCAGGTTCCTTTCATCGGATTTGAGAAGCGTGGGGAGGGCTGCTTATGGTGTCATCGGAATCCGCCTTGACAAAGATGACCGTGTTGTCGGTGCTGAGATCCTTCCTGCTGTGAAGGAAGAGCTTGATAAGGTTTCCATGCTCACTATAACAGAGAAGGGTTTCGGCAAGAGGACAGAAGTTGATAGATACAGGAAGACCGCAAGAGCAGGAAAAGGAGTTACAAATCTTAAAGTCACAGACAAGACAGGCCCTGTCGCAAACATCATCAAGGTCACAGATGAAGACAGCATCATAGTAACGACGCAGAAAGGAATGGTCATCCGCACGAACGTGAAAAATATAAGGTCGGCAGGAAGAAGCACTCAGGGAGTGCGCATCATCAAGCTCCAGGAGAACGACAAGGTCATAGGGATGGCGAGGATTCGGGAAGAGTGAGGGGAGTAATGAGGTAGTTTCTCCCATAGTAAATTATTAAAGCTTATCCTGTTTAAGACCTATTATGAAAACATTTGCTTTAAGATTACATCCCGATCAAGATTTGAAAGAGGAACTAATAAGATTCACCAAAGAGAATAATATCGCTGCTGGTTTTATCTTATCTTGTGTTGGTTCTGTAAAGCGAGCAACACTTAGGATGGCGGATGAAAATATCGTAAGGGCTTTCCCAAAAAAGTTTGAAATCGTCTCACTTGTTGGAACCCTATCTCAAGATGATGTTCATATTCACATTTCTCTTTCAGATGAAGAGGGGAATGTTATCGGTGGTCACCTCAAAGAAGGTTGCCCAGTACTACGGCCGAGATAGTAATTGGCGAACTTGAAGATACTAGGTTTTCGCGTGTATTTGACGAAAATACGGGCTTTAAAGAGTTAGTTATTTCTAAAGATAGATGATTTAAGGTGTCAGGACATACTGGGAGGAGTGAATATCTTAGAAATATCTACCTCGCATTATCTATCATCTCAATAATATCTCTTTCTGCCCCTTCAGCCTCTGCCTGGTCTACTTCTGGGAAAAACTGAGAGATCATAGTCGGTTTCATCCCGATAATTTTTACTTTTGCCNNTGCATATTTGCCTGAGCATATCTCAATTATTTTCAATGGCTTTTGCGCGAACCCTTTCGCAGCCAGCCTTTCCTTTACATCGTAAATCTGGAACAAAGACCAGCCCTTCTGCTCAACCGCTTTCAAAACTGAAACAACTGCTTCATCAAAGCTCTTTTCTGTTTCAACAATATATGCAAAATCATCTACATCCATAGTTTCACCTCTGCTGGGTTAAGGTCGCTTATAGATAGTGTTATCTCACTCTTTATAAAACTTGGTGGGGTTGAGAGAATTATGCCAAATCCAATGGCCTTACCAATTCCCTTACAGAATTCCACGGCAATCCACCGCCGTGAAAATAATCCGAGTCCTCAACAATCTTCCTGTATAGCTTTGGATTCCTTAGATCAAACTTCTGGATGGTATCTCTTATCCCGAGAGGTATCTGAAATCTTATCACTTTTTCGAGATCAGTTTGTGACAGCGAGCTTGTGCCATTAGTTACAATATTTAATCCTACCTCTTCTTTTCCAATAGTGTACGATAATGCCACCCTTGCGAAATCCGCAAGGTTATTACCAACAAGCTGTACAGCTATGTATCTTGCAAGAAAAGTGCCAGTACCGGATGGTTTCGTTGGATCCTCTCCACTGAATGAATCTTCTTGGACACCATAAGATGCAAATCCATCCCTATATGGTTTTGCCTCTCTGCTTCCCTCATCTACTTCCCAGCCTCCTTTGTTCCATGCACCAGCTCCATTGATATTGATCTCAGGATTTCCTAAGGGCCTCATTGTTATCATTTCTAGTCTATTAAGATACGCGACTACGACTTTACTCACCTTTTTCCTCAATTCATCGATAGATAGCGATTTTTCATGTTCGATGGCAAGCGTTATCTGGGTCAATGAATCTAACTGAGAGCCAGAATACAATGCCCCAACACTCACCTTTCCATCAGCTCTTAACCCCTTTAATTCAGAAATACTTGGATACTTTGCCAGATTAGGTGGAACAGCACCCCCATTATGGTAAATTCCATCTAAGATATCTCGTATCTTAACAGCAACAAATCTCTCCCATGGTAAATAACTCATGTTATCTTTATATGCTACTGCTATTGGGTTTCCAGAATCTCCTGCCTTCCCATTTGAAGCTAAATTATGGTCTTGCGGTTTTAGATTAAGCTCAACCAGTATATCCTCTGGTTTTAGATCAGTCCTATGGACCTGATTATACCTGTCTAAAACAATTCCAGATATATCATTCCCGATATTGGGTGTCCCCAGTAAAAAGTCTGATACTTCGCCTGAAACTCTTATCATGGGTCGACCATCTCGATACGTACCGGAAACACGCAAATCAAAACGCGCATTTTGATCTATATCCAGTAAATGCGCACCTATCAAATTCGCTATCCCGGAATCTAATTCATCTGGCTTGCCACGTCTTCCGGCTTCAAAGGAATGTGCTATTTTCTCTAACATTTTGCTTATCTCAACCTAGCAAAAGAAATAGGAACATATTTAAATAAGTATTCAGTATTTTTTACTAATAATAGGTATATTTTAGATATGAAAATGGAAGAAACTAATAATAATCATCGGTTGGACAAAATTGATAGGAAGATACTCTGTTCTATTGAATCTGATGCTCGCATCCCCATAAGTGAGCTGGCAAGAAAAGCCAGGACATCAAGGACGGTTGCAGAATATCGGTTAAAGCAGTTGGAAAATAGAGGGGTCATCAGAGGATATTATTGTTTACTTGATCCATCAAAATTTGGGTTGACAGTATGGAAGCTTTGGGTATCATTGCGTCCGACATCTCCGGATGAACGAAGACAATTTTTCTCTTATATAGGGAAGCATCCTCGAATTTGGTGGTATGCAGAATGCGCTGGGATTTATGACGCAGTTATATGTGTTCTAGCAAAAACACCCCACGAGTTTAACAGCTTCTTTAATCTTCTCCAAGAAAAATATGGTAAAATAATCACGGATTCGTCTATCTTAATTAATGTCAGCTTTGAGTATCACAGGAGGGGATTTCTTCTTGACCGTCCATCTAAACTCATAGAGGGCTCCTTTCAGGAAAAGCCATTGATAAGGAATATCTCTAAAGATGCCCTAGAGATACTGCGCTTACTCTCGATGAATTCCAGAATTAGTTACGCTGAATTGGTGCATAAGACAAAAAAGAATGTCAAGACCATCAAAAAGACAATTAATGAATTAAAAAAATCCAGAGTCATAGTCTTTTTCAGACCGTCGGTCGACACTAGAAAAGTGGGATACGAGAACTATAAGGTTCTTCTATACTTGCACAATCCAAGAGGTGGAATAATTCCATCGGTAATTCACTGGTGCAGAGAACAGAAAAATATAACGGCTGTAATATCCTGCGTAGGTCCTTGGCAGATGGAACTAGAAATAGAAATCGACTCATTCAGGAATCTATGTTTGATACTGGCAAGATTAAAAGACAATTTTCCGGATATTGTTAAGGGTTATGAAACCCTATTAATAACTAATGAAGGGAATTTTCAGTTAGATCTAATTGATAAGATTATTCGACTAGAATAAACTCCAGAAATCTCTCAACATCTCTCCAGCCGATATCTGTGCGATAATGCAGATTATTCCCCTCAACACTTATGTGGGAAATGGCAGAATATGCCTTCCGCTTTGCTTCTAGAATATTCTTTCCTTCTCCGATAATGCTGAACATCCTTCCACCATTTGCATAAAATTTCCCTTCCCGCACCTCAATTCCTGCACCGAGCACTATAACCCCTTCAGATTCCATTGCTTCCTCAAGACCATGAACCATTTTTCCCTTCGCGGAGGAATAATTACCGGGATATCCCCTGGATGCTCCGACAACGCAAACTCTGGTTTTATCATCTTGCCTTATCTTAATCTTGTCTAGTTTTCCCTCAAGACATGCCGTCACAATGTCAACATAATCTGTTTCAACAGATGGCAGGACAACCTGGCATTCTGGATCTCCCCATCTTGCATTGTACTCTATGTTTACTGGCTTTCCACCTACAACAATTCCTCCGAGATATAGGATACCCATATACTGGCCCCCTTCAGAAGCCATCCCCTCAATTGCTCTGGAGATCTGTGTCTCTTCGATTTCCCGCGTGATGCTCTCAGTTACTCTTGCTGGAGAGATTGCACCCATCCCACCGGTCTGCTCACCTTCATCAAAGTTGAGGGCTGTTTTGTTGTCTTGTGCAGATTTGAAGCTCCGATGTGTTTTGCCATCACTTATCGCGTAATAAGAAAACTCCTCTCCTTTCAGTCCTTCCTCTACAAGAAATACTTCTCCGGCTCCATTTGGAAGGCCCTTCATCCTCTTTATGTTCATGACTGCCTCGCCAATATTCTTTGATCTAAGCGCTCCCTTCCCAGAACATAATCCAGCCGCTTTTGTGTAGAGTAATTTTGTTGGCTCTTTCTCATACAGCCCCATCACATATCTCATCCCCTCCGTCTCAGAATCAAAATACTTAAAATT
>DUFK01000017.1 GCA_013331945.1 Nanobdellota archaeon | reverse complement strand
ATACAAAAGTGAAAGCGCAAAAACTTTCTACATTGGAGAAGGAGAAGATAATGTCGGAAAGCTCGAGAACAGGGTTTTCAATCAAGACGACTTTTCTCCCGGAAGTCCATATAAGCAAGCTTTGAAAGAGTTAGAAGGGATCAGCCAAGAAGCTCAAAGCCTTGACGGAATCATCGACGGATATCTTGGGAAAATCGTTTCCAGATTTGTTCCAGCGAGTCTTGTAACTTCTTTCTATGCATCTAAGCTGGAAAAGAACAAATTTGAGCTAGAAGGCATAGTGAATAAAGGAAGGAGACAAGTCGAGAAGATAATCCAAAAAATTTCCGACTTGGAAGAGAAGGATGACTATGCGGTGATTCTTATCGAGAGATATGACCTGATGACAGACGAGATGGCAAAGACAAAAGAAGACCTGATGACAGAAGTTGGGGCGGCAAGAAGCGAGGCTGCAAAGGATCCTTCGAACCAAAAGTACAGGGAGCTTAGAACAGAAATCAGAAGAATCGACAGCGACCTGCGTGATGTAAAGATGAAGCAGTCGAGAGCCGGGCAAAAAGTTGTTGCACTTGACAAGACCATAAGCTCATACAATGGATCGCTTGCAGTCGTAAACATGATGATAAACAAAGCTGAACAGGCCTATCTCGCAACCGATATACGATTGGTAGACATAAGAACCATGATAGAGACCGGAATAGCTTCTCCAGATAGTGTCGTCCCTGCAATAAGAAGATCTGTTGAGACAGGAATTAAAGTAGAGAAACTTTCCGAAAATCAGAAAGAGGGTCTTTATAGGGCAGCAGAGGTCATGGTTACCCTTCCAGAGATAGGGATGGGAAACGGAAAGGCAGGGAGCATAGAGAGTAAATTTGCGTCATCTGTTGCAACTGAAAGCGACAAGTTCCTTGACGAGGCGAGAAAGATTATTGAGCGAAAAAGGAATGGAATAGGAGCGACAAACGGACACTTCTAATTTTTTTATTTTTTACTNNTTTATTTTATTTAAGACAGAGAGAGGAACATGATTGAAAAATTAGACACAGAACTCTTAGAGTCAAATAGAAGATATTATGAGCGCGAACTGGCAAGGCCTAAGTACGATGTATACACTAAGGTCAGGAACATCGATGGAAGAGCGTCTTCTGTAGAAGCCGCGACATTCTGTAATTCATTAGAGACCTTTCTAACGACTTACAAGACGGTCTCAGAAACATTAGAAGCGGGCAAGTATCTCGATGGAAGCTCAAGCCAGAAAAGAGCGTTTATCAATATTTTCTCGCTTTACGCGGCGGCAGCCGAGGCGGCAGGAAAGATAACAAAGGTGCGGGCAAGAAGCAATCAGAACAAGAATGGACAAATTGAGATAAAGGTAGACTTCTCCCAAGGGACATATTCTCTCGCAGACCAAGTTGTAACTCCACTGAGCAATTCACTCGGAAGAATCAAGGATTCAGGGGAGATGCTAGATTTCGCAGCAGCATATTTCTCCTCTGTCATCCAGAAAACAAAAGAAATCTCCAAGATAGAGGATTACAACGGATTCAATGAAGCCCTAACTGAGTTGCATCTCCAAGTGGGAGAGATAACAGTCAATGGATTCAACTACTCTACTTTCTCACCAAAAAAGTATTCCTTCTTAACAACACTCGATGATATCGTCGGAAATGAAGAGATGATCACTACCCTGAAGAGGGCTATGCGAAATGTTCTCAAGTATGATCCAGAAAGCAAGCAAAATGTGATGCAGACGCATTTTGATGGTTTCCAGCGCACTTTTACTTTTTACGGCGAGCCAGGATGCGGAAAGACAGCGACGATAGAAGCAACCCTGAATTATGCGACAGAACTCGCAAGGAAAGTATGCAAACCACTCATCATAGAAAACGTCACGAACGCCTTCAAGAGTGAGTATTACAGCAAGTCTACACAGAACTTGAAAGAGATTTTTGATCGGGTCAAGGAGGGGAGAGAATCCTACATCCTTATCTTTGAGGATATCGACACAATCCTCTTCTCTCGTGATGAGCTGAAGAATAGGCCTGAGGACAAGGTGATCCTCGGGGAGATGATGAATTATCTAGAGGGAATTGAAGCGCCAAAACAAGGAAATGATCTGATTATCGTAACGACGAATAATCCACTTAGCATAGATAATGCATTATTCAGCAGGCTCGGAGAGAGCCAGATTTATGTTCCAGGACCGAAAACAGCAGAAGACTTTACGAAACTCTTCCAGATAAAGCTAAAGAAAAGCATCGAAGCTGGACTTGTTAAAGCGTCTGAGAAAGAATGGGAAGAGATGGGGGAGAAGTGCGTCGAAGCAAGAATTTCTGGAAGAGACATAAAAAATATTTCAAAGCTGGTTCTTGCGCAGCTTTATTCCAGAGAAGAGCCAGATGAGATTCTCAGTCTCAACCAGGAGAAACAATTGGAAAGATTACTCCAGATATATTCTCCGATTGGCCACAATACACTGAAAGCGCAACTCGATCTTTACTTGATGAGCAGAAACCAGATAGAGGGTTTTGAAAATGGAAGAGTACACTGAAATAGATTCAGCAAGATTGAAATCGAGAACTGCAAGAGAGCTCTATAATGAAATATTCTATGTCGAAGAAGCTAGAAAGATCTCCAACGCTGATGCAAGAGTAGATGGGCCAAGGCTTATTCTCCAATCATGGCAAGAAAGAGCCTCGCGGCAAGCAAACTACATTCCAAACATTGGAGACCTGCTTGATTTCTACAGCTCTAGGGGACTTGTTGGAGAAGAAAGAGTTGCAATCCTCCAGACACTTGGTTCCATAAGAAAACTATGTTTCGGAATCGAAGGTGCGAGCGGAAGCGGCAAGAGCTTTACAGCAGATTTGCTGATGGAACTTCTCCCGAAAGAATATGTCTACCGAATCGAGTTGAGCTCCAACACTGCAGAGGTATACAATGCAGAAGAGATAAACAGAGCCAAAATCATCTATGTGCCAGAGCTCCAGAAAGCGCTAAACTCAAAGAATCCGATAATGGTCGAAGTGCTGAAGAATCTGACAGAGGGAAGAGATGTTCTTCGCCGAGTCCGTGATCAGGAAAAGAAGAGGAATATAACTCTCCACATAGAGGCAGATAAAGGTATAATTTACACTCTTGCTTTAGAGAACGACCTCAAGAAGGATGTGGAGCTTTCAAGGAGAGTATTCCAGCTAACTACAGATTCAAGTGAGGAACAAAATTATAGAGTGATAGACAACATCGTAGAAGAAGAATACAATCACAGCGATAAGGGCAGGGACTTTACGGAATTGAAGCAGCATATCAGGAGATGCGTACTTCTTCCAGAGATTGAATACGTCAATCCTTTCTCAAGAGCACTCATGGATGTAATACCATTAACAGTTAAGGCAAGAAGTTTCGTGAAGCACTATCTTAACCTTATACAGGGCTCTGCGCTTTTCCACCATAAGGAAAGAGTGCACGAGACTGGAAATATTTTTGTGAATCTCGAGGATTTTTTCCTGGTGCATTCTCTATATAATCGGATGTTCAGTAAAAGTTTGGACGGGGGTGCAAAGGAAGCGGGTGCAGGCGGCGAGGAAGAGGGGGCAGAGGCAAGTAAAGGGAAAGAGATAACCGACTGGAGAGGTGTATGGAATATAGGAAGCATGACAATGCTTGAATTCTATCCAGATGTTCTGGAGAGATGGCAGAAAAGCAACATAAAGGATGGAAAGATTACTGCCTATGATGCCACAATCGGGGAAGAAAAAATTCTGGGGGAAGTGTGAATGTTGCGAAATATCTTTTCAAGATTATTCAGAAGGCGCAAGAGTGGCCTCTTAAATGAGTTCAAGGATGCAGAGCTCGAAAGAGGAGAGCTCGAATCTAAAGCAGGAGGAGAGCTCTACAGGGAGATATGGTCTGGGAATTACGTGGCTAGAAGGCAGATGTGTGATTCCCGAGAAGAAGCGAGCTCTAGCATGGGGGGATACTTTTGTCTACAAGCGCTTCCAGAGCCAAAGCAGGATAGCTCCCTCTATCTCATGTGGGAAGCCTATATGGGAAAGAATAGTGTGGGATGGATAGAAAGATTAATGATGCTGGAGGGGACGGCAGGAGCTACTAAGTTAAACTCAGAAGCGGAATTGCAATATGTTAAGAAAGTAAAAGAAAACCTTTATGGATTTTCTAAAAATGGCTATCTTTTA
The DNA here is from genome assembly GCA_013331945.1 of Nanobdellota archaeon. Lineage (GTDB taxonomy): Archaea > Nanobdellota > Nanobdellia > Pacearchaeales > UBA12030 > UBA12030 > UBA12030 sp10106u. The sequence continues at coordinate 2,712 of DUFK01000017.1, read as the reverse complement.
ATCGAGATAAATAATCGCACCGAAACAAAGGATGCAATTGAGAGGGCTTTCAATTCTCTCGACACACTTATACAATTGACAGAGAACAGGCTTGGGCAAAATCATTCCAAAAGAGCTTACGCATATTCAAATGCTTAATCTCTCGAAAAGCTTATAAGTTTGAAGGACTAATTATTAAGAGCCCTCATAATCTAGATAAAATGAGCCTAACTCAAAAGTACGGTTTGAAGCACGAATTTCTTATCGGCTTAGAGGGGGTTATCCAAGCATATGAATCTGAGAGAGCAGAAGAAGCGAGAAGGAAAGATATTTCTAGAGAAAGATGGAATGAATTTTTCTCCTTCTTTTCCTGGAAATCAATACCTTCGTTCAGAATTTCATCTGGCGGAGNNGGCATCCAACTCCCATTTGACAGTCCATCAGCGCAAGAAGAGCAAAAACAATCCAAGAAAATTGGGAGTAGTAATGCTAAAATTGTTTATGATAGGAAAGATGTGACTGTTCCCGCACCCGAACAAGGTGAGAAAAAGACCGAAGATGTGCAATACTCTCCTCCTGCAGCTCAAGAAACATATGTGGATGAAAGGCCTACGAAGAGACAGCGGCAAAGGCCTGCAAAAGAGAGTAACAGTGATTATGGCAGCCCGGAAAGAGCAAGTGCATCAGGAAGAAGCACAACCAGCAGTAATTACACGTCCCAACCAAAAGAAGACTCTGCACCTAAACTCAAGTATAATCCAAACATCGCAGATGAAGTAACAACAAAAGCGAGCGAAGTAAATACTTCTAGTTCCGGAGGAGGAGATGTAGAGGGAGTGTTGTATGATCCCTCCACTAAAGGGAGAACACGAGGCTATGGAGACTATGAAAAAGGAGGAAATGGCGGAAAAGGATAATGAAACCGACTAAGTTGATACCATTACTTTTCGCCGGTGCTCTCATGTCCGCTACTCCCACTAAAAGTAATGCTCAAAATTTCGTTGACCTTCTTGATCCACCAAGTTTTTCCCGTGATATCCGTATAGAGAATTATGAGGGAGATTACTTCATCTATTCCAATGGAAGGATAATTTGTTGTCTGTACAAATCTCTGAATCTGAATAATTTGAAGCCAGTTATTAACGTAGACCCGAAGGGAGTTATAGTCGATAATGAAAGAATATTTACCTGGAAAGATCTAGAACAGAGAGTTTCTCCATCAAATTCTAATGTGGTGAAAATGCTTCCAAAGCCACCAATCCCATCAGAAAAAGATGTAGCATACGGAAGGGCAGCTGCAGCGGCAACAACAAGTGCGGTTGCTGCAGGCGGAGAACCAACTGTGTACGATCTTGAGACGGAAATCATAAATCAGGCAGAGGATAAAGACAAAGATAGACGTATCTCTTATGAAGAGTTTTATCCTGCACTAATGAAATACGGGTCGAAAGAGGAGTATCTAAAGGACTTAAAAGAGATAGAAAAGATAACGATGCACCTAAAAGAAGGAGGAAAAGTCCCAGAATTGAACGGGGGAGTGATACTTTTGAATGTCAATGGTAATTGGTTAAAGAATGAAAAGGGCGATACGGTCTATTACAAAACATTTACAGACGCGCTCGTAAAGGCAAGCTGGATCTCTAAAGAGTATAAGTCTAAGGGAAAAACGGCAGACATAAGATATTGGGGGAGTATCAGCAATGTGCCCCATCCAGAGAGAAGTGGAAATCACTATGAACCCATTCCACCCTCAAAAGAGCAACCACAATCGCTCGATGATATGATAAGAAAAAAGATAAGTTCAACGTATCCCAATAAAATAGACGACGAAATTATACTAGAAGCAACTAGAAGAGTCGATAAATTAACTGATATGCAAAAAAGAGGAGCAAGGAGGGGGGAATTTGTGGGGGACTATAAATCAGAGTATTTAGACATTTTAAATCTCCCGATGGACGAGCGTCATGCAAGTGCAGTATTTACCCGTCTTGGTCTAGTGTACTTGGGTGAGGAAGATTACGATATGGCTATTAAGGTCTATCAAAGGGCCTTGGAGCTAGATCTAAATAATACAGCAACGCGTAAACTGCGTGAGTACAATTTAGCTAATGCTCATAAGTTAAGCTCCGAGCGGAAGAAAACCCCCGGTAAGTAATTCATTCTAGAATTCTATAATCCCCGAGCAAGGCAATAAATCACAATATTTATAAATAACTCTAAAGTAGTAACCATAACTAAGGGTAGGAAAATGTCTATAGAAAGAATTTCTCGTGAAGAGTTAGATTCCCTAGTGTCAAAAGTGCAAGAGAGTAGAGAGAAAAACGCAAAAGGCGGAAGAATCGCCCTCATATCAGATATCCATTCTAATTACTGGGCGCTGAAGGCTGTTCTTGAGGATATCTCGCAAAGCGGAGTAGAAGAAATCTTCTGCGCGGGGGATGTAGTCGGCTATGGCCCTAGGCCGAATGAGTGCTGCTATTTGCTGAAAGCTTTGCAGATTCCTACAGTAATGGGCAATCATGATTACTCGGTTACATTTCCTGGGAAATCTGAGTTTGAGTTTAATAGTGAAGCAGAGTTAGTAAACATCTGGACAAGGCATGTCCTGGATAAGAGCCTTCAAGAGTGGCTTTCTTTCCCACCATTTGAATATAGGAATGATGGGCTGTATATTGTCCATGGCTCTCCAAGAGACAATTTGGGAGAGTACGTCTCTAAAGAAAAATCTGAGGG
>DUFK01000021.1 GCA_013331945.1 Nanobdellota archaeon | reverse complement strand
GGCTTCCTGCTCCATGATCCAAGATGACAATCTGCAAGATGAGCGAATTTCATTCTATTTTTCCAGTATTTTCCCCATAATCAGGTAAAAGGACTAAAATTTATATAACTTTATCTAAAAAGAGGCTGTAAGAAGTAGGAAGAGGCACAAAGCAACATTTAAAAAAATGCCGGGACTCATAGTAAGATGAAGCATAAGTATTCCTCAATTGTGATATTGCTCCTGTTTCTGTTATTTATCCTATCTTTCCTGTCATTCCTATCTCTCTCACTACATAATGTTTCAGCGCAGGGTTCTTCCCAAGATTTTCCGCAGCCATATGACACAAAGGTGAATGATTTTGCTTTGCTCTTTTCTCCAGAACAGACAGAAGAGCTGAAGAATACGCTGGCGCAAGTGCAGGAGCAGACAACTGCAGAAGTGGTTGTAGTGACACTGAGTTCCACCTCTCCATTTTCGCCGCAGGAGTACAGGACTGCCCTCTTCAATGAATGGAGCATAGGCAAAAAAAGCAAAGACAATGGGCTTCTCATCCTTTATGCGGTGCAGGAAAAAAGGATAGAGGTTGAAGCTGGATACGGCCTTGAGGGGATTCTTCCCGACTCAAAGGTAGGGAGAATACTTGATGAGACCTATGTTCCCCTGCGGGACCAGGGCAATGTGACAGAAGGCATCGTGGCTGCGGCAGAGGCGCTCTCGCAAGTGGTTGTAGATAATACAGATGAAGTGATCTCAGGAAGGAAACAAAATGAATGGGTCAAGCAAATTATATTTGCCATTGTATTATCCATACTCATAATCTTGATAATGTATGCCATCACAGAAGCCATATCAAGAAAGAAAGGAGTAAGAAAGATTAGAGGCAGTGGAGTAGGATGGGCAGGAGCGCCGATCTTCTTTCCAAGATCAGGGGGCTTCGGCGGCGGATTTGGCGGGGGAATGGGAGGCGGCGGATTCGGCGGAGGAGGTTCTGGCGGAGGCGGAGCTGGAAGATAGTTTTTTAAATAATCCCAGATTAAATTCAACATGGAGAAAAAGAAATTTTCAACAGGGAAAATTGCCCTCATCGTTGTCGGAATAATTGTCCTCTTCATCCTATTATACACCATCCTCGCCTATAACAGATTCATCACATTAGAACAAAATATCAATGGCAAATGGAGCGAAGTAGAGAACCAGTATCAACGGCAGGCAGATCTGATTCCAAATCTCGTTTCTACCGTATCGAGTTCTGTCAGAATTGAAACTAGATTCATAAAAGAGGTCACAGAAGCTCGCTCCAGATGGCAGACAGCGAAGAGCGACTTCGAAAGGGATGCTGCAGGAGTGCAGATGAATAATGGGATTTCTGCCCTTGTGAATGCAGTTGCTGTTGCAGAAAATTATCCGGTGCTCCAGGCCAACAAGCAATACATAGCACTTACAGATGAGCTATCTGGAACGCAGAACAGGATCACAGTTGCAAGAGGGAGATACATCGAATCTATCCAAGCATATAACATCGCGATAAAAAGATTCCCAGGAAATATATTCGCGAGATTATTCGGATTCTCCGGAAAGGATTATTACAAGGCAGAACTTAGTGCTATGGAGACACCAGAGCTTGGTACAGGTATATTGCCTTAAGGAAAATCCACGGTAAATTCTGTTCTCGCGCGGGCCTGATTTCCAGATAGCTTATCGATGCACTTAACATCTAAGAAATAATACTCTTGTCTTACTTGATTATTTATGGTCTCTTCGAGCTTCTCGATCAGCTGAAGATGATGAGTTTTTCCAGTCACGGACATCTTATAGTATCTGCTTCCGCTACATCCACCACCATACTGAAGCTGAAAGCACTTCCCGAAGCTGTACATGCAGATAGCATTAGCATTGGTTGAGACATCAAGCAAAACACGATCTTCTGTAACGACAGAGCCATTCACAGGATTATTTATCTGCATCTTAAGCCCATCTCCAGCTATGACTAAAGGGGAGAGTGTCAATAGTGCTATTACAAGTAATAAGGTTAGTTTTTCCATCCCATCTCATAAATCCAAGATAAGGGGGCATTGAGCCATTAATAACTTTTTGTTTCATGAGGGATGCAGCAGAAGCCGAAATCCCTAGAACAGCAAGAGCAGCGCCTGAGATAGTATAGTTCTGAAAAAGCTCGTATGAGCTTTTAGGACACCATAAGGTAACAGAAAAGTTTAAATAGTTCCAAAAATATTCAATAGCATGAAACAAAGATTAAAGGGGGTGAAAGTAGAAGAGCTTGAACGTGCTTACGAAAAATGTTTAGTATGGTTCTTTGCTTTCCCAAGAAAGAAGATAGGCCTTACAGAGCTATCTCATTCAGTTAAATCATCTAAAACAGCAACAAAACAAGCAGTAGAAACACTGATACGGCACGAATTCATATTCAGAGAAATTGCCGGTAGAGCCTGGATTCTATCCGCAAATCAAAAAAACCAGCATTTTCAAAGAAAAAAAGTGGTTTACCACCTCGACAAAATATACGAATCTGGAATTCTGGAGGCAGTACACAAGTCTATTCCACAAGCACGGGCAATTATCTTGTTTGGAAGCTATCGCTGGGGAGACGATACCGATGAAAGCGATATAGACATCGCAATTGAAGTTTTAGACAAGCATGAGATGAGGATAATCAACCTGGGGACCATTGAAGGATTGGGGTATAGAAAGAACGTTCCTGTAAATTTACATGTATTTTCCAGAAATAAAATAGACCTGAATCTATTTGCAAATATTTCTAATGGGTTTGTACTAGATGGATTTCTGGAGGTAAGACCATGAACGAACGCATAAAACGTCCAGACACGAAAAACGCCCTCAGTATCGTCAACGCTGCAGAACGAGAGCTTAACTATACTTTAAAATTGCCGGTTAACGAGGAATCTGCATTTAATGTTATAAGAAATATCTATGAATGTTTTCGCATGCTTGGAGATGCTAGATTAGTTTCAAAAGGAATTAATTCACAAGACCATATCGAGCAGATAAAAGAACTCGAAACAATCCAAGTAAAAACAGATAGGCCAATCAAGCTAATCAATGCCTTAAGAAGAATTCGGCATAACATCAATTATTATGGATATATTCCATCAAAGGCTGAAGCAGAAGATGCGATTTCAATTGCTAAAGCCTGTTTTTCCCCAATACTAGAAAGTATCAGGGAAGAGATGAAATGAACCAGAATTCTAATCCCTAGAACAGCAAGAGCAGCGCCTGCGCTGCTCCTGTGAAGATGAAGGTGGCGATGAAACTGCCTGCAAGCAGCATGAACACATATGCGATGATCTTCCCGATGTTTATGAAAATCTCCCTGAACACCAAGTAGCCGGTAGGACTCTTGCTATAATGTGCCTTTGTGTAGGAAACAGAGTCCATTGGAAGGCCAGCTATGTCTGTAACAAAAGAGAAAATCGTGACCAGAAATACATGCGAAGCGCTAGAGACAAGTGTCCTGAAGAACCATAACACAGATAAGGAGTAAGCACCAACACGCAACACATTCTTCCTTCCAACCTTATCAGCAACCCTTCCGATGATTATGGAGGCGACAGAAGACATCAGCGCTCCAAATGTGCCTACAAGACCTAAAGCGAAGTATGCACCAAGCAAGGAAAAGATGAAGATGGGCCATAAGACTCCAAGAGTTCCTATCTCAATTCCCTGCCCCATGAAAGCAAGGGCATCTCTAGCTTTATTTCCTCTGAAGACATCACGGGCAGAGAATGGAACTCTCTGATAAAAGTCTTTTGTGAAGAATAATGGGATTGTAGAGAGTAGAAGCAAGACACTTGTGACAACAAATAAGACAACATAGCTGAATTCTGTAAGCAGAAGTCCACCGACAATAGGCCCAATCAGCGCAGAAACTCCGACAACAAAGAATGAAAGGCCCACTTGAGAAGCCCTTTTCTTTTTCTTCGTGAATTTCGCAAGATCGGCATGATGCCCAATCCAGTAAAATCCAGATGCGATAGCTCCTGCAGCTGCAATCAGGAAAAGAGGGATGCGAAAATTCTCCAGCAAGGCCAGCAGAAGGATGAATGATATCTGGAATGGTACGCTAAGCAAAATCAGATGCTTGAATCCGATGCGCGCAGAGATATACGCTGCAAGCAAAGAGGAGAAGATGAAGAAGAATGCAAAGGCTATGAAGAAGTACAGGACAAGGGA
>DUFK01000027.1:66052-75315 GCA_013331945.1 Nanobdellota archaeon | reverse complement strand
TCTCAGCAGACGCAGTTGATGTTATAGGATAGAAATTGCGGGGAGCCAATGGCTCGGAGCCTAGAGTACAGAGCCGGGAGATGGGAGCACAGGGCCGGGAGCGAGGAGCGCAGGGCGGGAAGAGTGGGGTTGAAGGCAGAGGCAAGAAGCGAAAGGAAAAGAGAATGAAAGGCATACTCAAAGAGGAACTCATCGGTCTGGACACAGAAGTTCTGGAGGCGAAGAACAAGAGCCTGAGGGGGTTGAAGGGGAGGATAATTGATGAGACAAAATTCACACTCAAAGTAGAGACTGCAGGAAAAGTAAAAACAATCCTCAAAGAGCAGGTTACGCTGAAGCTGCCATACAAGGGTCGAAAGTTGGCAGTGGAAGGAAAACTTTTAATAGGCAGGCCTTATGAAAGATTGAAGCGCTAGGGGAAATCCTTGCGAAACCAGGCATACCCAAGGCAGAGCAAACAAATCGTCACGAAAATAGTGCACTTAACACAATCAAAGCAAATGGCAGTAAAGAAAGTAGAAAGAACAAGGAAAGAGATGAAGGAAGCGAAAGCAGGAAAGATAGAGAGAGCTTCAGAGGGAAAATCATCTTCAGCACAGACAAAGAAAGAAGGGAAGGATGGGAAATGTTCCGATAAAAAATGTCCAGTCCATGCAGGTTTGAGTTTGAGAGGAAGAAGTTTCACGGGCGAGATGATTAGAAAGAATGGTAAGACTGTAAAGATCGAATGGCCTCGCTTTAGATACTTTCCAAAGTATGAGCGTTATGCAAAGCTCTCGAGCGGAGTTCTAGCGCACCTTCCAGATTGCATGCAGGACTTTGAAGTTGGTCAGAAAGTGAAAGTCACAGAATGCAGACCCCTCAGCAAGATGAAGCATTTCGTCGTTGTTGGGAAAGAGTAGAAGTGAGTGCCGAAGAAGAATTCTAATTTATTCTGTTTACATCCCCTATATCGATTACATCATCTGAATAAATAATACTAAATAATTAAGTATCCCTGCGAAGATCAACCAAAGTGCGTAAGGAAGAAGAAGCCAGCTAACGTTTTTGTTTGTCTCTGCCATGATGGTCATTATAGCTATTGTCGACAAAAATAGCAGTATGATATCGAAAAATGCAGCCCTTGTGTTCTGCAGTCCGAAGAAGAGGAAGCTCCATATCCCGTTGAAAAATAAGTTAAGGGCGAATAAGAATGCGACAATTCTTTTCTGTCTTCCTTGTGCGCTGGTCAGAGAGAGATACATGCTTAGAGCTAGCAAGAGGTACAGCACAGTCCAGACAATTGAGAATACATAGCTTGGGGGAGTTATGGTTGGCTTGACATAATTATACCAAGGGCTGTTGATTCCTGTTGCTGTGTAGATTGAGGCAAAGCCTGCAACGACAAGAATTATCAGCAAGCAGAGAGTAAAGGACCAGCCACGGCTTATCTTAATTCCATGGTTAACACCATCTATGCCTTTTCCGCTCTCTCTTTTCCCCATATATAATAAAGTGTGAGACCCTTTTTAGAGGTTTTGGAATGGCTCGGAAAGAAAGATAAATCTTTTTGCTTCCATAGAATGATGGAATACTTAGCATTCTTCAGAGCTTCGGAAGAGCTTGAACAAGAGCTCAAGAGTTTCAGAGAGGGGCTTGTAAAAGGCAGGAAAGAAGAGGTCTACAATTTCCCATCTGCAGGAGTGCACTGCACGCTTTTCAAGGCGGAGGCGGAAGAGGAAGATGAAAACAGTATTCTTAACAATCTAGAGACGATAAGGAAGGAGCTTGGAGAGGAAGGCCTTGTCGCAACAGCAAGCGAGCTTGATCTTTTTGCAAAAAATTCCCTTGTGCTCAAACTAGAAAGAACAGAATCGTTACATAAGCTACATAGAGGAATCTTTGTTTCATTTCTTCCATACATAATCAAAGGCTCGGCGTACATGGATCGGGAATTGCTTACCTATTTCGGCGATAATTATTCGCCCCACATAAGCCTTGCGAGATTTCGAGCTGCAGATTATGTCCCAGAAGAATGGCAGGAAGAGCGCACGAAGTTCAGCGGAAGAGAATTCCAAGTCAGGGATTTCTGCTTAGTAAAGGCAGATAAAAAAGCTGGAGAAGAGTGGAGGGAAGTATGGAGAGAAGCTGAGTTCTAGAATTTTTTCTTTTCCCTTCTTTCTTTTACATAACGCGGAATGCAGTCCTTGCACACGAGGAAGCGCCTTTTTCCCTTACTATTGGTATCTTGGGTTTCCTCAAGTTTTCTCATGAGCTGCGCATGCAGGTGTGATGGAGCTTTGCGGGAACAGTATCTGCACTCAAGGATGTATGAAACGCCCTTGCCTTTTCTGATGGGCGTTTTCTCTCGTGCACCATTTTTATTCTTTTTTTTCTTTGTGCGCTTTTTGGCCTTCATATCAAAAGGAATTCTTTATTTTATTTAAATCTTACACATGTGACCACACTTTCTTATCTTCTCCTGTTTGTGGTCACCTTCAAATATTTAAAATGCTTGTACTTATTTCTGAACAAGATGAAGATCAAGTGGAGATGCGATTTGTGCGGGAGTTTAACAATTTCCGATAGCAAGGAAGAACACAAGTTAGACTATTGTAAATGTAAAAAATCGGCATGCGATTTAGAAGAAGGGTATTGCAGATGGCTTTGGAAAGGGGATTTTAAGCAAATAAAAATTATCAGAGGATTGAAGAAATAGCAATAATTCGAAAATCTGCTTATCCTCCTCACAACAATTTCTTAATCACCTTCTTGCAATCCTCTACTCCCTGCACTGAAATGCACTGCACTCCTGCTTCCTTTACAGGATAATCATTCCCTCCTGGGAAAAGCGCATCTCCGACAAAGAGCATCTCTTTCTTGCTGATACCAAGATGCTTCTCTATCTGCTTGATGCCATAGGATTTGTCTATGCCTTTGCGCGTGACATCGATGCTCGTTGTGCCTCCAATCCGGACCTCGAATTCAGGCAAGTGCTTATCGAGGACTTTCTTGAGCGCGAGCCTTTTCTCCTGCTTTGGATCCCATTCCTCTTTTTCTGGAAGTGGCGCTTCCTGCCCTAGTGCTGAGAAAGTAATCTGTGTTTCTCTGTCTTCAAGGACCTGGCCATAGGTCTTTTTTGGAGAGGAGTATCCAAGCTCCTGGAAGGTCTTGAGAAAGGCAACAAGGATCTTTTTCTTTTCTTCCTCGCTTAGCGCTTCCCGATACACTCTTTCCCATTCTCCAGTGCTTTCAGCGCCCCCGCCCCGCGCCCTGAGCCCCGCGCTCCTCGCTCCCGGCCCTGTGCCCTGAGTCTTGTACCGATAGAAGGATGTAGAGCATGTTGGAAACAGGTAAAGGTTCTTCAACAAACCAGCTGGGCAGTCTAGAGAAGCCAGGAATTGCTTCTGGAATTGCGCATAAGAGCCGCCAGATATCACGGCCACCTTTCTCTTCTCGAGAAGTTTCGCGAGCAAAGAGCTCATCTCAGAATCCATCGGCGCCTTGCTCGGCGCAAGAGTGCCATCAAGGTCAAAAATGATGAGGCTTTTCCCAGAGAAAGAGCCAAAGAGGCCTGCCTTTTCTGTGCCTTGTCTCTTCTTAACAATCTCTTCGCCCTCTGTTTTTTGCTGGTTTGAGCTGCCCTTCTGTACCATTTTCAGGGTCCTAGAGAGAGCATAATTAACATAAGCTTTAAAAACACTCTCTGTGAATTAATTAAAGGCTTGGATTTATAAGTTTGCCTATTTTTCAGGCCATTTACAGCATACAAATGCATACAAACTTTATCCGGAAAGACCGGAATACCTGGCATAGAATGTAAAATGAAAGCTATAAAAGCAGAGGTAGGAATGGGCCTCACTCTTGGGAGCGAGGCAATCGCTTGTGATAATAGCGGAGCGAAGATCGTCAGAGTGGTTGCAATCCGAAGAAGAGGAAAGACAGTGAAAGGAAGAAATCCATTCTGCGGTGTTTCCGACCTGATCAAGATATCTGTGCGTAAAGGTGAGGCAAAGATGAAAGGAAAAGTTTTCGATGCAGTACTTGTGAGGCAGAGAAAGGAGTACAGACGCCTTACCGGTGAGCGAATCAAATTCGCAGATAATGCAGTTGTTCTCTTAAAGGATGTAAAAGGAAATCCAAAAGGAACACTCATCAAAGGACCTATCGCGAGAGAAGTTGCAGAGAGATGGCCTAATGTTTCAAAACTGGCTAGCATCATNNACAAGATGAAAAGGAAATTCAGCGCATCATGGGTCGGAAGCAAAAAACCCTCAAAGCAGAGAAAGTTCAGAGCTAATGCCCCATTGCATTTGAGGCACAAATTTCTTTCAGCTCATCTCGCTAAGGATCTGAAGAAGAAATATTTAAGAAGAAGTTTTCCCCTTCGCAAAGGAGACACTGTAAAGGTTTTGCGGGGAGCTTTCAAGAAAAGAACTGCAAAGGTTTCTTCACTTAATCCCAGGACGCTCAAGGTGTATCTTGATGGCATCCAAAAGCAGAGGAGGGATGGAACAAAAGTAAATGTCCCTCTTGAACCCTCGAACTTGATGATAACAGAACTTGCTCTAGAAGATAAAGAGCGCATAAAGGCATTGGAGAGAAAATTGAAGAGATAAAAAAATGACGTCGTACATGAAAAGATTAGCAATGCCTAGGACATGGCCTCTTCCGAGAAAAGGAAGCATTTACGTAGCGAAGCCATTGCCGGGAAGAGAATTGCAGAGAAGCCTTCCTCTTTCGATTGCTATTAAACTCACGGGTTTCGCTTCGATCACGCGGGAAGTGAAACTCATCCTAAACGAATCGAGAGTGCTTGTAAATGGGAAGGTTGTGAAAGAGAAAAATTATCCGATTGGACTTTTCGATGTTATTTCTTTTCCGACTATCAAAAAAAGTTTCCGCCTTCTATTCAAAAATAGAAAACTGTTCCTGCATCAGATCAGCGAAACAGAAGCTAAGTTCAAGCTTGCCCGCATCGTCAACAAGACAATGATTAAGGGCAAGAAAGTCCAGATAAATCTTGATGACGGCAGGAATCTGATTGCATCATCTTCTCATTCTTCTTATAATGTTGGCGACACATTGATTATCGATCTTGAAAAATTATCTACTTCTTCGCTCAAACTCGAAAAAGGCGCTCTCGTCTATCTTCTAGGAGGAAAACATCTTGGAAGCACTGCTAAAGTTCTTGAAATCCACGGAGAAAATGCGGTCTGCGAAATAAATGGCAAGAAGGTCAATACACTCAAATATCACTTGTTCGTCATAGGGAAAGAAAAGTCTGTAATATCTCTGCCATCTGCAGAGTAAGATAAGAAAATGGAAAGCTCAAATAAAAATCCAGCGAGAAATGCAACGAATGGAAACGTGATGCATGAACTTAGGCTAAGCAAGGTTGTGCTGAACATCGCTGTTGGAAATGATGAGACCAAGTTACTTCGTGCTATCAAGCTCTTGGAGATGATAACTGGAAGGAGGCCTACACAGAACCTTTCCAGGAAGAGAATTGCGGCGTGGAAAATCAGAAAGGGGCTTCCGATTGGAGCACGCATCACACTCAGGAAGAAGAAGGCAGAAGAAATCCTTGATAGGATGCTCAATGCAATAGACCATAAGCTTTCAGAGGGGCAGTTTACAGACTCAGGATTTAGCTTCGGAATAAAAGAATATATCCAGATTCCGGGAATCCCTTACCAGAGAGAACTTGGAATGCTTGGGCTTGACGTTTCTGCCGCATTCAAGAGAGCTGGATACAGGACAGGAGAGCGCAAGATCAAAATGGGGAAAGTGCCTAAAAGGCATCGCGTTACAAGAGAGGAAATCCTTGATTACGCAAGGAAAAATTTCAAAATAAATTTCGAGGAGAACTAAGAAGAAAATGGGCGCATCGGATTGGAGAAAAGTATTGAAGCAGCTTCAGAATAAGCCATCAAAGATGCAGAAGTTCATAAAGCACAACAAGCCCAAGGAAAGGAAGATTGGGGTCGCATCAAAAAAATGCAGCCGGTGCAGTCGATTCGGCGCCCACATTAGCTCCTATGGGCTGAACTTATGCAGACAATGCTTCAGAGATATTGCAAAACAGATAGGATTCAATAAATACTCTTAGGAAAATGGCGCAATTTGATCACTTGGCAAGCATGTTGAACCACATCATCAATAGCAAGCGCGTCAGAAAGCATGAGTGCCAGTTCAGGCCATCGAACAAGCTCCTGGTCAAAGTTCTGGAGATAATGAAGGACGGAGGATACATCGAGGAAGTCAAGCAAGTGAAAGACAGTAGGGGCGGTGCCATAGGGATAAAACTCGGGAAGCTGAATTTCTGCAAGGCAATAAAACCAAGATTCAATGTAAAGAAAGAGAACTTCGACAAATATGTGCGAAGATACTTGCCATCCAGGAATCTTGGAATAATTATAGTAAGCACGACAAAAGGCCTCATGACGCACGAAGAGGCAATAGAACAAAACCTTGGGGGAAGATTGCTCGCATTCTGCTATTAAGATGAGAAAAGATTTTTCCTTTAAAGTGCAGGTCCCGGAAGATGTGGAGGTTTCATTAGGCAAGGACATCGTTGTAAAAGCGAAGGGCAAAGAGCTCTCAAGGAGATTCTTAGCTGGAAGAATCCAGATGAGAAAAGATGGCGGCTTGATAATCATAGAGGCAAAGCAGGGAACAAAGAAAGAGAAAAAAATGGCTGGGACCATAGCTGGCCACATAAGGAACATGATCGGCGGAGTTACAAAAGGATACACTTACCGGCTGCAGGTTGCCGGATCGCACTTCCCTATGAAAGTAGAGATAGATAATGCGGCAAAACAAATTGTCGTGAAGAACTTTCTTGGAGAGCGTATTCCTAGGAAAGCCAGGATATTTCCCGGAGTAGATGTCAAGATCCAAGGAGATTTCATTACAGTGCAATCAATAGATAAAGAAGCGGCAGGACAGACTGCGGCGAACATAGAACAGATAATGAAAGTGAGGAAGAAGGACCGAAGAGTCTTCCAGGATGGGATTTATCTGATTGAGAAGCCAGAGTAAGCACCTTTTTGGAAAAAAGCTGCACCAAAAACAAAAAACGAAACACAAATTAGAATGGTAGAGCGAAAGAAAAAACCCCTCTTCATCCGAAAGGATGGAAACAAGCAAGTAAAGCTCGGTAGAGGTAGAAGGAAAGACAAGAAAAAATGGGTTTGGCCTCGCGGAAGGCACAATAAATTCCGTGAGAAGAGGAAAGGACACAGGAAAAATCCATCTATCGGATACTCGCAAGCGAGAGAGATAAGAGGCACCATAGGAGGCCTTAGGCCAGTACTTGTCAACAACATTCGAGAACTAGAGAGAGTGGACAAGCAGAAAGAGCTTGCAGTTTTCGCCTCTGTTGGAATGCGAAACAAGATCGAGATGGCGCGCAAGGCACAGGAGCTAGGAATCAAGACGAATCTCAATCTGAGGAAATTCCTGAAGAAGGTAGGGAAGAGAGCTGAGTGGGAGACTAAATCAGCAAAGGCAACAAAACCAGTAGAAGAAGGAAAGAAGGACAATAAGGATAAAGAGAATAAAGAAAAATCCGAGGAGAAGAAAAAATGAAACTCCAAAGAAGAATCGCGGCAAGAATCCTAAAGGTTGGCGAGAACAGAGTCTGGATAAATCCCGAAAAACTTGCGGATGTAAAAGAAGCCATCACGAAAGAAGATGTACGCTCGCTTATCAAAGAGGGTGCGATAAAAGTGCGCTCGGTGAAGGGAGTTAGCAAGGGAAGATTCCGCAAGGTGCTGAAGCAGAAGAGAAAGGGAATGAGGAAAGGAGCTGGAAGGAAAGAGGGAAAGCGATCTGGCAGGAGATGGGGTAAGAAAGTTTGGATGAAGAAAGTAAGATTATTGCGCAAACTTCTTACAGAACATAAGACAAAGATGACCCTCGAATCATACTGGAAGATAAGAAAAACAATCAAGGCAGGAGCTATTAAGGATAAGAAGCACCTGATAGAGATGATTAGAAGTGCCGAGAGCACGGGGTTCGGAGCCGAGAGCACGGAGCCGGGAGCGGGGAGAGCGGGGAAGGCCGGGAGTAAGTAAGAAGTAAGAAAGTAAAATGGCGGGAAAGAAAAAATCATTGAAAGTCGTATTAAAGAAGCGCAGGAGACAGGAGTGCAGGACAGACTACAAGGCAAGGATTGCGCTTCTTTCATCTGGTATCCCTAGACTGGTCGTCAGGAAAAGCAATGTATACATTACAGCGCAGATAGTGGAGAGCAAAGAGGCTCAGGACACTGTTGTTTGTGCGGCATCTTCTCGCGAGCTTGAGAAGTATGGTTGGAAGGGAAGCAAGAAGAATATTCCTGCTTCTTACCTGACTTGTTTCCTGCTCGGAAAAAGATGCAAAGATAAGGTAAAGAAAGCCATTCTTGATATCGGGCTGCATAGGAGCACAAAGGGATCAAAAATCTACGCATGCCTCAAGGGAGCGCTGGATGCAGGACTTGAGATTCCACATTCTGGAGAAATGATTCCAACTGAGAACAGGCTCAAGGGAGAACATATAAATAAGGAACTTGGAAAGCAATTTGATGATGTCAAAAAAAAGATATCTGAATCAAATCTTGCAAGTAAGAAATAAAACCGGTAAGTAAAAACCAATAATCAAGATAATAAAATGGAAAGACAAAATTTGAGAAGGCGTTGGAACAGGAGGCCCGGAGCCAGGGGCGGAGAAGCAGAACCTGAGAAGCCAGAATCTGAGAGAAAGGCAGACATGAGAGCGGCATGGACTCCAAGAACTGAGCTCGGCAAGCTTGTCAGAGAGGGCAAGATAGAGAGCCTTGACCAGATATATGAAAGGGGCATGAGGGTGATGGAACATGAAGTCATTGATTATCTTACAACCACTAAATCTGATCTGATTTCTATAGGACAGTCAAAAGGAAAGTTTGGTGGAGGGAAAAGGAGAGCATGGAGACAGACACAGAGAAAGACTTCAGAAGGGAACGTGCCATCATTCAGCTGCATGGCTGTAGTCGGAAATGGAAAAGGATTTGTCGGATTAGGGTATGGTAAAAGCAAAGAGACCTTGCCCGCACGCGAGAAGGCACTGAAAAGAGCAAAAACCAACATGATCAAAGTCAATAGGGGGTGTGGAAGTTTCGATTGCGGCTGCGACGAGGAGCATAGCATCCCATTCAAGGTCGAAGCGAAAGTCGGGAGCTCAAGAATCGTATTGCTGCCAGCACCAAAAGGGACAGGACTTGTAATAGATAAAGAATGCCAGAAGATTTTGAGGCT
>DUFK01000027.1:55787-66034 GCA_013331945.1 Nanobdellota archaeon | reverse complement strand
TCAGAGATAGTGGAGTTAACATAAAAGTTAAGCTTGCTTCAGTCAACCCTTTAGATGAAACTCTGCCGATGGTCGTCTGCATTCTTGGCTCGGGCCTCGATACCTTCAAAGTCATGTCAAAAGATGAGACAGAACTAGGAGAGTTAGTAGACCTCTTTTTCAGAGAGGACATATCTGAGAACAGTGGTTACAGATATCTGAATGGGATAGCCGGAGCAGAAATATGTTAGCCGTAATACGAATCCGAGGAAAATTGGACAAGAGCAAGGAGGTGAAAGAGACTTTTGAGAGGCTTCGCCTTAGAAGGAAGCATGTCTGTGTGCTCTTGCCGGAAAACGAGAGTAATAAGGGTATGATCCATAAGGTAAAGGATTTTGTAACCTATGGAGAAATCAACAAGGAAACGCTCAAAGAGCTTCTAGAGAAAAGAGGAAAGCTTGCGGGAGATAATAAAATCACGAGCTTGAAGGAAGATTTCATTGACTCGCTTATGGCCGGGAAAGCAAAGCTTGCAGATGCTGGAATAAAACCGTTCTTCAGGCTAGCACCCCCAAGACAAGGATTTGGCAAGATCGGAATAAAGAAAGGGTTTGCAGAGAAGGGAGCGCTTGGCTACAGAGGAAAAGAGATTAATGCTTTATTGAAAAAAATGATGTAATCCGGGGAACGGATAGAACAAGAAACATGAGAAAAAAAACAAAGAAGATGCGTGGAAGAAAGACTTTCGGTTACGGAAGCCGGAAGAAGCATCGTAGCAAGGGGAGTGTCGGCGGAAAAGGCATGGCTGGAACTGGAAAGAGGGGCGATGCGAAGAAGTCCTTGATTCTGAATCTTTATGGCAGTTCGTACTTTGGAAAGAGAGGTTTCAGGCCTCCGACACAAAGTATCGAAAAAGAGATCAACATAGATTATCTCCAAGAGCATGTGGAGAGATTTATCTTGCAGGGGATCGCAAAGAGAGACAAGGAGATCCACGTTGACTTAGGCAAGGCAGGATATACAAAGCTACTTGGAAGAGGCCGAATCCATGAAGCCTTCATCATCAAAGTCGCCGCGTGCACTCAACAGGCAAGAGAGAAGGTAGAGCAGCATGGAGGAAAAGTCTTGACCAGGGAAAAGAGAGAGGTCAAGCAAAGCGCTCCTGTACCGGCGAAGCCTAAAAAGTGAAAGGCAAAAGATGGGTTTTTAAAAAGCCGTCTTTAATTAGTATAAGTTAAATTGCAGAAAGGTCATTCGCAAAAATCATAAGAGAGAATAAGAGAATTACCCAAAAGGTATAATTAAGAGTCCTCCCTTTTCCGATCATACCTTATTTATTTCCTAGAGATTTATATCTCTTTCTAAAATATTTGATCATTTTGGAATTAATACTTGACTCACTATTTTCTAGACAGCAATTCGTCAGATAAAGAAGAATAGAGAATAAGAGTGTTCTATGGTCCGAAAAGTCCTTTAACCTTATAAATCTTTACAAGATCCACACCATCTTTCGTGGTTACATTATAGGCTATAAATTGTGGTGGTGTTTTATAATAAAACTCCCATGGAGTATCAATCGGTCGTTGACTTCTGTCCGGCTCCGGCGAAAATTTTAGGAATAAATCCTGCTTTAACACTAATCCAAGATAGTCCGGAGGGCTAGCCTGAAATACTATATCATCACGAATTTTCCCTATTTTTTGATACCATATATACGGCTCGCTTGCTCCAGGAACAGTAATAGAGCTCCCTTCCGGCAGGCTATTCAAAAAGTCCAGGGTGTAAACAAGCTCAGGCTGCCAGTATGTTACGGTCATGATATTGTTGTTGGCCACACCTCCCGTGCCGCCGACAAATGCATTGAAGTAAGAACTGTAGAATGGGTGGGCAAGATACAATGTTGTAAATCCTAGGATTGCAATCAAAGTTATTACTATAGCCTTAGAGTAGTTTGATTTTATTTTATCTACAATCCATTTTGCTCCATATCCTCCGAAGATGGCGAGTAAGGGGAATAGTAGAAGGAAATTTCTTTCATTATCATATTTTGGCATAACGAATGAGAAGACTAGGTAAAGCGTGATGAAGGCTACAATTAACAATGGCATTGCGCTGTGCTCTTTTCGGTTTTTAATAAGTAAAATTAAGCCCAGAAGAGACATTAGCACTAGTAGAGAATTAAAAGAAGTAAAGAGATGCATTGGAACATAGAATATGTCTGCCACTAATGATGAGGAACTCAGCTCTTTACCAAAAAGCAAGACTGTATGCTGTACTTTATCATCTCCAAAACCAGATTGAAATTGCGTTGACTGAAATGGGTAGAAGAAAGCCGCTAGATTCCCGAATAGAAGTATGAATAAGAGTACTAGTGCCAATGTGAGAGAGAGTAGTAATGGCTTAAACTCTTTTAATTTTTCGTTGGATATTTTCGCTTTTCCATAAAGCCCATAACTGCCGTATAACATTAAGGGAAGAATTATGGCGTAGCCCATTATTTTGTTTATAAGAAGGAAAGAGAACGATAGTGCAAAAAGTAATATCCATTTCTTACCACCTTTTTCAAGAAGGTAATAGAAAGACATTGCAGTCAGGAAAACAAACACCATTACCGCAAAATCCATAGATAAAAGATTGGCGTGGAAGAACACTTTCGGCATTGTTATAAGGATTAAAGTTGAGGCCAAGGCAACAAAGCCCCCAAATAAGCTACTTATTGAAATAAAGAAAAGATATATGAACACCGCAGCCAAAACGAACATCCCGAATCTAAGTGAGGTAGTTATATCAAGAAAACTGCTTGTAAGCTTATGAGAAACACCTCCAAGAGTTTTTACAAAGTGTGGATGTTCAGGAACACAGTTCAGGACTTCCTTTGCTTCAGAAAAAGAACTTGCCTCTGAGAAACTTAGTGCACAGCTAAAATATGTCGGCTCATCCCATGTTACTCCGATTGCTGGATTTATTAAGAAGATAAGTACAAAGTATAAAGCAGATAAAATTAATGGCAAAAGTATTCTTTTATTCATATTATGAATGATAGGCACTACTTCTTTTAAAATTTGTTCTTTCTGAAAAACAACCCCAAAGAATAGGAAAAGAACTCAAGTGCATCCTTCACCCCGAGCTTTGTCCTTCCGTGCTTCCGGTCTTTAAATACAAGTGGGATTTCTTTTATTCTAGCCCCATTTAAGTGCAATTGGTATAGTAGTTCAACCAAAAATGCGTAGCCTCTTAGGTTTTGGATATTAAAATTAATTTTCTTTAGATAATTGGTTCTGATCGCCCTATATCCGCTTGTGAAATCGTGCACATTTGTTATTCTTGTAGAAAGTCTTGCAAAAGTGTTCGCGCATGTGCTTATGATTTTTCTGCTCAAACTCCAATCAGGCATACCTCCGCCCTTGATGTATCTGCTACCGACAACCACATCGTATCCATTTTTAATTTCCTGAAGAAATTTTGGGATTAAATGGGGATTGTGGGATAAATCAGCGTCCATTTGGAATAGTACATCTGCCTTAAGCTTGTTTATCGCATAATTAAAACCCCTTACGTAAGCTACTCCGAGACCATTCTTTTCTCCAGCTAGGAGGTGGACGTTTTTGTATTTCTTAATATACCACCTTACAACATCTGCCGTTCCATCTGGACTATTGTCATCTACTACAAGAATGTGTGTATCAAAACCACTCAACCTTCCAGATATTGTTAAGATAGACTTTAATAGGGGTTCAATGCACTCTTTTTCGTTATAAGTTGGGAGGACTATACAAACTTTCATTTTTCTAAGTTGCCAAGCGAGTAGTAAGATATTTCAAAAGGTTTTTATATGCCTCTGTTAAAGAAAGTATTATAATCTAATCGAGAAAAGAGCGAGGCAAAAAAAGGGATAAAATGGGAGTTTGGAAAAACATATTGCTTAATCTTCCGGAGGTAAAAGCTCCTGCTGACAAAAAGCAGCCTTTCAATACGAAGCTTAAGTGGACCCTTGCAATTCTTGTCGCATATTTTATTCTCGCCTTGATCCCCCTTTATGGCTTAGGAGAGGCTGCATTACAGAGATTCGAATTCCTTGCGATCATCTTAGGAACCAGCTTTGGAAGCGTGATCAGCCTGGGAATCGGACCAATAGTAACTGCGAGTATCGTACTGCAACTTCTTGTTGGAGCAAAGATCCTCAATCTCAACTTGAGAGATACAGAAGGAAGAAAGATGTTCCAGGGATTGCAAAAGACATTGGGAATACTTTTCACAATCTTCGAAGCTATAGTCTTCGTAATGCTTGGCGGACTTTCTCCTGCACAAGGATTCTCTCCTTGGGTGCTCATAGGACAGCTTTTCGTTGGCGGAATCCTAATCATATTCATGGATGAAGTCATAAGCAAGTATGGCTTCGGAAGCGGAGTTTCGCTCTTCATCGTCGCGGGAGTTGCCTCTGAGTTATTCATCCGACTCTTCTCGCCATTCACAGTGCAGGGTGGAGAAAGGGCTGGAAGATTATGGGTCTTATTCAAATCCCTTTCAGCAGGAGATGCAACAGGAGCAGGAATCATATTAATCACGATCATCACAACAATAGTGATTTTCCTCGTCGTTGTATGGGCGCAGAGCATCAAGGCTGAAATCCCTCTTAGCTTCGGAAGAGTGCGTGGATTCGGCATTAGATGGCCGCTCAATTTCTTCTATGCAAGCAACATCCCTGTAATTTTGACGGCTGCACTGATGGCGAATGTGCAGCTTCTCGGCACGCTGAGCAAAGTTCCGATTCTAGAGGGAATAGCGACCTGGCTTAACCCTCCTGCAATCCAGAGTGATGGAGGATTGCTTGGGCTTGCATTCAGGGGATCTCTTACGGGGATTGATCTGATGCAATCATTTGTCTATCTTCTTTTCATGGTCGGAGGATCCATCCTCTTCGCTGTATTCTGGGTGAAGACTTCGGGAATGGATGCAAAAGCACAGGCACGTAATATCTTGGCGAGCGGACTGCAAATTCCCGGCTTTAGGAAAGATGAACGCATCCTTGAATCTGTACTGAACAGATACATCATGCCACTCACAGTGATGGGCGGAATTGGTGTAGGCCTTCTTGCAGCATTTGCAGACCTTCTTGGAGCTTTAG
Organism: Nanobdellota archaeon; assembly: GCA_013331945.1. Lineage (GTDB taxonomy): Archaea > Nanobdellota > Nanobdellia > Pacearchaeales > UBA12030 > UBA12030 > UBA12030 sp10106u. The sequence goes on along the minus strand of DUFK01000027.1, from coordinate 60,930 downwards.
TAAGGGGAACAGGCTTGCTTCTTGCAGTCATGATCGTGTACAAGCTATATGAGGAGATTGCACAGCAGCATGCGATGGATATGCATCCGGCGATGAGGAAATTCATTGAGAAATAAAGTTTCTGAGTGGAAGAAAGGTTTTTATTCAGGAGGATTTCATAGGGATATGGCACTTTCAGCGAAAGAAGAAAAAGTTCTAAAGTCAATAGTTGTCGCCTCTGAGAATGATCCGAATAATCCAGAGTTTCCGCCAGAGAATCCTAAATTTCCCGCCACTCCGACATACAAGATAGATGTTCCTGGTTTCTCAAATGTCTGGCTCAAAGATGAAAGCGTAAATCTAACTGGAACGCATAAGGATAGGATGGCGTGGGAGATGGTTGTAACATACAGGAATTTTTTGCTCTCCAAAAAATCAGGGCAGATCAAAGGTGGCCTTCCAAGAATGTCAATAATTTCTTTTGGTTCTACCGCAATTGCAATCCAGACGCAGTTTAACAAGTATAATCTTCCGCCCCTGAAAGTTTTAACGGACAGCGATTTTATTGGAAAAGAAAACCTGAATGCAATAAAACAGCTTGGATGCGAGACATATGAAACAGATTTGTCGAAGAAGCCCCTTAGCTGGAGAGAAATCTTGATTTTAACCCATAATCAGGACGGAATAGATATAACCTCTTCTGAGGCTCTCGATCCAACAACTCGCTTTTACGATTGGCTGAGCTATGAAATAATAAATAATTCTCCAGATTATTGCTTTATACCTTTTGGCACAGGCAACCTATTCGAAAATGTGCTGAACATAAATAAGAAAGAGGTATCAACTAAAACTCGTGACCCAAGATTTAAAGGCAAAGCAAATATTTTGAGAAAATGCAATTTTCTTGGGGCTACATCAAGTAATCCAAGAACTAAAGCACTGAAACTTTATTCCCCACATCTCCCATTCGTCCATTACGATGAGCAGTGGATAAGACTTTATAGGTATGCTGGATTCTGCGGCCCCGAATCAAACGTTCATCTGATTAGGGAAAATTACCTGGATAAAGCAATAGATTTAGCGGAGAAACAAAACATCAACTGTGAGCCTTCTGGGATTGGTGGATTAGCATTAATGTTGCAGGTGAAGGATAAGCTACCAAAGAATAAAAAGATGCTAATAGTCAATACTGGAAAGACGAAGATTCCCGATAATTAATCAGAAACTACCTCTCCACCTTATCCTTCGAAAGGAATGGCACGAGGTAATCTACAACTGTGCCAAGATCCTTTCCCCAGAGTTTTGGAAAAACATTAGGATCAACACCGATTCCAGAAAGATACTTTCTGTCCGCAGTTGTGAACTCATCCAGGCCCTTTGCCACAGAAGATGAAGAATAAAGAGTTACATCCTTCCATTCTCTGCCATTATCTAGTTCTTCAAAGAAGTATGTTTTTGCGCCCGGCTTCATAGGGGGATAAGTGCTATAGACTACTTCAAGAAGCCTGCGTTCTGCGCTCAGGTCCCGCTTATCTGAGATGTAGAAGTGTTTCTCTTCCTCTGCCCTGCTTGTAACTTGCCCTGATTTTCCTGTCATTGTGCTAGGACGTATTAGGAAAAACTATTAAATATTTCTGAGAAGCGCGAAATCCCAAACTTTTTAAACTAAATTTACCTCTCCGAGACAAGATAGAAGAAAATGGCATTCCAAAGTATTGTAACAGCACAGCCAGCGATATTCATCATAGTAGCATCGTTCTTCATTGCCCTCCTCATCACTTTCATCTACAAATATACCTCTAATCAGAAGGAGATGAAGCGCCTTCGTGAGGAGCTCAAGAGCCTGCAGGGCAATATGAAAGAGAATAAGGGCGATGCAGGGAAAATGATGGAAGTGCAGAAAGAGCTTGCACGCAAGAATCTTGAATATATGACACATTCATTCAAGCCGATGATATTTACATTTGTACCGGTAATCATAATCTTCTGGTGGCTCGGCTCGTTGTACAAGGGGATTCCAGTTGTCATGACGATTCCCGGAGTTGGCTGGCCCCTCTCGTGGGTGTGGACATATATAATCTTCAGCTTCATCTTCAGCATGGCCTTGAGAAAAATATTAAAAGTTCATTGAGATAATACTCAGGATTTGGGGAGAAAATAAAATGTTCAAGCCAGGATTGATTTGCAGGAAAACAGCGGGCCAAGAGAAAGGCAGAGTATGCATAGTCCTCGACGTGAAGGACAATCTTGCTACAATTGATGGCTATGTCAGGAAGAGGAAGTGTAATATAGGGCATCTCGAGCCGCTCGCATCAGTAGAACTGCCGAATGGAGCTTCGCATGAGGATATTCTTGTGCTGTTAGAAGCGAGCGGATTTAAGAATGGCGGCATAGATAAGAAGAAGAAAGCAATGAAGGAAAGATGGAAAAAGAAATCCAAGGCAAGATAATAGAGTTCTCGATGCTCGAACAGGAGAACCAGAAGCTGGAGCAGCAGATGCAGATGATTGAGCAGCAATTTTCTAACTTGCGGGCGCTGAAGGAAAATCTTGGAGAGATAGAGAGCCATAAAGGGGATTTTCTTGCCTCGCTTGGATCTGGAGTATTCCTGCGTTCAGAGCTGAAAGAGAATAAGAAAGTGCTCATAAATGTTGGTTCTGGTGTTGTGATTGAGAAGAGCTGTGAAGATGCGCGAGAGATACTTGACAGGCAGGTGGACAAGATTGAAGCTGTGAAGCAGGAAGTGGAGAAGATGGTGGAAAGGAATTTTGATATCATGATCAGGCTTGAGAGCGATATCAGGGGCATTGTAGCGAAGTCTCAGGTAAAGAAAGAAGATTAAAATAAGAGCACAGGGCTCGGAGCTGGGGGTGCAGGGCAGGGAGAATGAAGGAGCAGGGAAAAGTAAGATGAAAAGGAAAGTAATCGGACTTGTCGAAAGTATCTATATAAGAATTGATTCTGAAAATGGCGGCTCAAGGGAAGTGAAGGTCAAGGCAAAGATTGACACTGGGGCATCAATGAGCAGCATATCCAAGCGGCTTGTTTCTAGGCTAAAACTCCAGCTCCACCACAGGACTGCTATGGTCAAAAGCGCCCTGGGAAGAGAAAGAAGGACTATGCTAAAGTTGCCTATCAGAATGCATGGCAAACATTTAAAAGCGTTCTTCAGCGTTGCAGATAGGAAGAACTTAGCCCACAAGATGCTCATAGGCCAGAACATTTTGAAGCTAGGGAAGTTCGTTATAGATCCGCTCAAGTGATTTTTAATTTTTTGATGCTTTAATGCTATAGATAGGGAAACAGGTGGGGAGATGGATTTGGCAATTGTTAGTCTAAAAGGTAAAAGTAGTGAGATGATAGCAAGAGCTGCCGCCAAACATTTTGAGAAGGTGAGCAGCTTTGACCTGAGGAATATAAGGGTCGATGTGAACCGGGAAGGTTCTGCTGTGATTCATGAGGATAAGAATCTCGGAGAATATGACTGCGTTTATTTGAGGGGTTCTTACCAATATGCTGATCTCTTAACGAGCATCGCCATAGCACTCAAGGGAAAGGTGTACATGCCCCTTGATCCAGATTCTTTCCTTATATCCCATAACAAGTTCTTGACAGAAGTGAAGCTTAAGGAAGATGGAATACCTTTCCCAGTAACCCATCTTGTTTACAAGACAGAGATGGCCAAGAATCTTGCCCGAAATTTTAAGTATCCTGTTGTTTTCAAGACCCTTGCAGGAACACATGGAAAAGGAGTCATGTTTGCAGATTCTATCGAGAGTGCAAATAGCCTGATTGATATGCTGGAGAAGATGAGAGAGCCTTTCTTGATCCAGGAATTCATTGAAACTGGAGCTACAGATATAAGAGCTGTCGTCATCGGTCAAGAGGTCATCTCGATGCAGAGGACTGCAAGAGCAGGAGAGCTACGCGCAGGAATCCATTCTGGCGGAGAAGGGAGGAAGATCGAGTTGAGCTATGAAGATAAGCAGATCGCTAAGAAGGCTGCGAAGGCGCTGAAGGCAGATATCATTGCTGTGGACTTGCTCAAAGGCCCAACAAGGACTGTTGTTACAGAAGTAAATACCTCGCCGGGAATTGTTGGATTGACAGCGGCGACAAAGATGGATGTTGCTGGCGAGATCGCCTCTGCACTTTATAAGAAGACTCGTGAATTTATCGCTGAGAAAGAAGGAAATAAATATTTGCTTGACCTTTCAGGAGTCGGGGATAGCATCGGAAGCGGACTTGAGAATGCGAAAGAGCAGATCACAAAGCTAGTAATAAAGGCCGGAAGAATAATCTTGCCACCAACCTTAACAGAGAACACTGACTTCGAGCCCGATGAGCCAGTAAAAATAAAAATAGAGAAAGATAGGATAGAGGTGGAGCGCCTTCATGCGAGCGGGAGTTCTGAAAGGCCTAAGAAAGTGAAGGTGAGAAGATAAGAGGCCGGTTCATGTTTTCTTTGTCTCTCCTTCAACCCATCTCAAATAAGGCCCATGCCCTTTCTTTATTTCCAGGAGAAGGATACAAGGCACACTATATGAACAAAGTTTCCTCACCTCTTTCTCAATCGCAGAAAAGAGCGAGGATTTCGTCTTAACGAATAAAACAGATTCCTTGTCCTGCACCATCTTGCCTTTCCATCTGTAGACGCTTCTACATGACAGGATGTTTACACAGGCTGCAAGCTTCTTCTTCACGAGNNGGGCATGTGATGTAGATGCTCGCGAATTTTGGCATTTTATCAGGAATCCTCGCATAATTAAAAACCTTTTGAAAAGGTTTTTATATCTCATTCCGCCCGTGGATTAAAGGAAGGAGAAAGGAAGAGGTAAAAAGAAATGCTAGAGTCTTTAATCAATCCGAGAAAGGCTGAGCGGCAGCCTTGGGAGATGTTCTTCGTCGGCTCGCTCTACACAGTTCTTTCCATCCTTCTCGCAAACTGGCTTTTTGCCGGCAATCCCATCCTTCGGGAGCACGTGAGCATAGTAATAGTCTTCTTCGTGGTCATGTTTTCTATCCCATTCATGTACTACACAATAAAGATTGAGGAGAAAAAAGACCTGAAGATGAGGACAGAGGGGAGCATATTAAAGGAGCACGGCAGGGCGCTTGCGGCGTTCATGTTCCTATTCTTTGGATTCATACTTTCTTTCTCTGC
>DUFK01000027.1:0-55771 GCA_013331945.1 Nanobdellota archaeon | reverse complement strand
GGAAAGGTAAGTTCTAACAGCAACGCAGAATTCATCTCAAAGGAGTTCAAGATTATATTCTTCAATAACATCAATGTCATGCTCCTAAGCCTTTTCTTCTCATTCTTCTTTGGCGCGGGAGCGATATTTATCCTGGCATGGAACGCAAGCGTCATCGGAGCTGCTATGGGTATCTTTTCACGCGAGTTGCATGCCCTTCCATTAGGATTCCTCAGGTTTATGATCCACGGGGTTCCAGAGATTCTCGCCTATTTCACAGCGGCGCTTGCTGGAGGAATCATTGGCACGGCAGTCATAAGGCATCACTTCGATGACGGAAGATTCCGCAAGGTGCTTAAAGATGCTCTCGTACTGATCCTTATTGCAATAGGGCTTCTTTTCATCGGTACATTGATAGAAATTTTCATAACGCCGGCACTATTTGCATGATGATTGCGCGGGGCGGGGAGCGCGGGGCCGGGAGCGAGGAGCGCAGGGCGCGGGGCACTGAAATGGGGCGCGGAAAGTGAAAAGACTTTTAAATTGTGCTCTTTTAGGGTAGGGAAGATAAAGAAAGATGGCTGAGGGAAGCGAGCTCGAAGAGCGAAAGAAGAAAGTTGCTGAGGGATTCTCAAGCGTATTTGGTGGCAATGGGAGCAGTAGCAGCAACGCAAGTGACAGCACTCCTGCAAGGCAAGAGCATCATCACCCAGAGCACACACCTGTGCACCATTCAACTCAGCCGGCCCACAGCCAATCTCACGACCATAGCGCTCAGAAAAAAGATATATTTGAAATAAGAAAAGAAAAGATTAGCGGGAGTTTCGCAAAAGCTGGCGGATTCTTAAAAAGGGGTCCTGAATTGTTCTACTATGCAGCATTATTAGTTATAATCTGGATTGGCGTATGGATCAGAACACGAAATCTCAGTATGATTCAGGCAGGAGCCTTGCCTGCAGATCCTGATTCTGCGCTCTTCCTTCGCTACGCTCAGACGATAGCCGAGCAAGGATCACTTCCCGTAATGGACTGGATGCGTTATGTTCCGATAGGATTCAACACGCTGCAGGAATCGAGGTTGCTCGCGTACTTTATTGCCGGAATGTATAAAGTGATTCATATATTTAATCCCGTAATATCTGTCTTGACTGTAGATATGCTTTACCCAGTCATAATCTTCCCGTTCATAATCATCGCTTTCTTCTTCCTTGTGAAGAAAATATTTGATTGGCGTGTCGCCCTTGTTGCGTCTGCATTCCTTGCAGTGATACCTGCATTCCTGCAGAGAACAATGCTCGGATTCTCTGATAAAGAGCCTCTTGGAACTTTGTTCTTTTTCGGAGCGCTTTATTTCCTCGTCTCAGGTTTCAGAGAGAGCAATTCCAAATGGAGAATTGCGTATGGAGTGCTTTCTGGAGTTGCGACTGGATTAGTCGGATTGACATGGGGTGCTGTAAGCTTCCTGTTCATGATCATCGGCTTCACTTTTCTAGCACTACTTTTGTTCAACCAGCTGGGAAAGAAAGAATTCATGTTCTATCTTGTGCTCGTTCTCGCGATGGTGCCGACGCTGTTTATCAGCGCTAGATACAGCTTGCTCGGCTTTGTGACAGATCCTTCATCAGGAATTGTTTTCCTTCCACTTCCGATGTTCCTTCTCTTTTTCCTGTTTAATTCAAAACTGAAAGATAAAAGGATCCTGAGACTCCCGCACAATGTAAGCGGTATCGTCCTTGGATTCCTATTGGCAGTTCTCGTCTTTGGATTTTACAAGGGCTTTGGCCAGTTATTTAGTTTCATAAATGCGACGAAGGAACAGCTCTTGCATCCATTCGGAACATTGAGGCTCACATTGACAGTCGCAGAGAATCAGCAGCCATACACGGTCCAATGGATAGGCAACTTCGGGCTCTTCTTCTGGCTGATGATTGCCGGCGCAATTCTCCTCGCATACATGCTTTTCGCGCACTTCGGCAAGAGATATAAGATAGCTCTTATGATCACATCTGCAATTTTCATCCTGACCTTGATTTTCACAAGATACACACCAGAATCAATATTCAATGGAACAAACCTGATTTCACAGGTTTTCTTTTTCGGAGGAATGGCATTATTCGGACTCTTGCTCCTTTATCTGACTACAATAGCCTCTAGAAAGGAAAAAGAGGAAATGAAAAACTTTGAATCGATAGACATTGTTTTCTTCCTTACATTAATCTGGTTTGCATGGGCAGTCATAGGTGCGAGGGGAGCTGTAAGACTTATCTACTTCCTTGCACCAATCGCATCAGTTCTTGGAGCACTATTCATCGTAAAGGTTGGCGAGAACGCGGGAAGATTCAAAGATAATCTGCTGAAGATAGCTATCGTGCTTCTTATAGCCATACTTGCGTTATTCATGTTCTCTGCATTCTTCAAGGCAAGCGCTGCACAGACAAAGGGCTCTTATCCAAACTTGCATCCGCAATGGATGGGAGCGATGGATTGGGTCAAAGGAAATACGGTGCAAGATGCGGTCTTTGCACACTGGTGGGATTATGGTTACTGGGTGCAGACTGGCGGAGAGAGGGCAACTGTGTTAGATGGAGGAAATGCAATCCCTTACTGGGATCATTTGATGGGACGTTATGTCCTCACGAGTCCGAGTGATAAGGAAGCGCTGGAATTTCTGTACACACATAACTCTACACACTTACTGATAGATTCTTCAGATATCGGAAAATATCCCGCATATTCCCTTATAGGGAGCGATGCTAATTTTGATAGATTCAGCAGCATCCCACCATTCGGACTAAATGAAGAGGCAACTCAAGAGACAAGGGACGGAGTTGTGTACCTATTCCAGGGCGGAGCTGCATTTGACGATGATTTTTCCTGGAAAGGCGAATTCTTCCCTAAGCAAACTTCAGGAATCGGTGGATTCTTAGTTCCAGTAAAGAATGGAGAAAACGGCGGAACGATATTTGAGAAACCTACAGCAATAGCAGTCAATAATGGAAATAGGGTGGACATACCCCTTAAATGCTTATTCGTAGAGGAGAGGAAGATCGAGTTCCAAGGAGAAGGAATAGATGGATGCCTGTATGTAATTTCAAGGCTTAGTCAAGATGGGAAACTGAAGAGTATTGGTTCTGCGTTCTATCTCTCACCAAAGACAAAGAATAGTCTGATGGCGAGACTTTACTTGCTCGAGGAGAAAAATCCTAGTTTCAAGCTGGTGCATACAGAAGAGGACATACTTGTTGCAGATATAAGAGCAAAAACGGGGTTGAAGATACCAAGCATCATCGACTTCAATGGGGTAAGAGCGCCGATCAAGATATGGGAGATAAGTTATCCAAAGGGAACCAAAATTAACTCGACTTTCCTGAAAACCGATTTCCCTTCTGAAGAATTATCCCGATCCCAAGGTTCTTCCTACTGATACTAATCAATAATTTCCTATTCTCACGATAAAATGAAAGTCTGTATTATCGGTGCTGGGCCTGCCGGAAGTTTTGCTGCATATAACTTAGCGAAGACAGGCCAGTTCGATGTTGAAATATTTGAGAACCACGGTGAAGTAGGGAAGCCTGTGCAATGCAGCGGCCTCGTAACTAAGACCATCAGTGATATAGATCCCATATTCTCTTGCGAGGAATTCACCAAGATCATAGGGGGGAAGATAAGCAAGGTAAGGCTATTCTCAGAGAATGAGAAGCTTGAATTGGAACTTAAAGAGCCCGATCTAGTTCTCGACCGGGAAAGATTTGATAAGTGGCTATCTGCTCTCGCAGAAAAAGAGGGTGCAAAACTGAATCTGCACAGCAAATTCATTAAATTCGAACGGGAATGGAATGGGGGGAATGGAAGGGGGGAAATAATTGTTCATATCGAAAGGCATGGCAAGATTGAAAAGATAAAGACTGATTTCCTGATAGGTGCAGATGGGTTCTTCAGCAAAGTTTCCAAAGGACTCGGAAATGAGCGAGAATTCATCCCTTGCGTTCAGGCAAACATAGCATACAAGAGCGATCCAGAGAGGATGGACATCTTCTTTTCTGAAAAATACCGCGAATTGTTCGCATGGATTGTTCCAAAAAATGCAGAGCTCGCTGAAGTGGGGCTCGGGTGCAAAGAAGGAACATCGGAAAAGTTCCGCGAATTTCTTAAGGAGAGGGGGATACATGGAAAGGTCTCTGGCCACACTGGCGGGCCAATATCGCTATACAGCAAAAAGCAGAATATCTCTGACAGGAATATTTTCTTGGTGGGAGAAGCTGCTACATTTGTCAAGGCCTCAACACTCGGGGGAATAATTCCTTCTCTCCATTCTGCAAAAGCTCTCGCAGGAGCGATAATCAATGGTGGGAACTATGAAAAAGAGCTCGGAAACTTAAAGAGAGAGATGAGAATCCATCTAAAGATAAGAAGGGCGCTTGATAGGTTCTCTGATGCTGATTACGACGCACTCCTTAAGATGATGAACAAAGAGAGTGTGAAAAAGCTCCTGAAGGAACACAGCAGGGATGAGTATTCTGGCAACTCATTTGCCCTTAAGCTGCTCATGGCACAACCTTTATTAACAAAATTCTTGTTCAAGGCATTATAAGGATAGGGAAAATGGCACTAGCGTTAGTTTCATTCGTGATTGCATTCCTGGCATCGTGGATAATGACTCCAATCTGGATCAGAAAGGCCAAAGCACTTGGACTTGCTGGAAAAGATATCCAGAAGAAATCCAAAGAGAGTGTTGCAGAGGCCGGAGGCATTGTCGTAATATTTTCCACTCTCGCGGGTGTTCTATTCTATATATTTATCAATACTTTTGTGATAAATGTGAACATAGAGCTCATAGAGATTCTTGGGATAACGATAACTTTCTTGCTTGCAGGATTTATCGGATTCATAGATGACATCCTTGGATGGAAAGTCGGGCTAAAGCAGTTCCACAAGTTCTTGCTTTCGATTCCGATTGCAATTCCACTCGCTGTGCTGAATGCGGGAACATCTGACATGACCATCCCTTTGTTCGGGACATTTGATTTCGGAATACTTTACCCCTTGCTCATCGTTCCTCTGGGGGTAATTTTTGCGACTAACTCATTCAATATGCTTGCTGGAATGAATGGTATCGAATCTGGAAATGCAATCATCATACTATCGACGCTTGCGTTCCTCATATGGAAAGCTGGAGCGTTCTGGGCCTCTGTTATCGCCGGCATCGCAGTCTTCGCATTACTTGCATTTTTCTTTTTCAACAAATATCCTGCGAAAGTATTTCCAGGAGATACCTTAACTTACTCAATCGGTGCGCTCATTGCAGCAATTGCGATAACAGGAAATGCAGAAAAGGCCGCTCTGATTCTATTCTTTCCATACTTTATAGAATTTCTTCTGAAAGCCAGAGGCAAATTCAAGAAGGAGAGCTTTGCGCGAGTGAATAAAGATGGCACTCTGGATATGCAGTACAGAGGAATTTACAGCCTGACCCATTTGAGCATTTTTGTACTGAAGAAAATCAAAGGAAAGGCGTATGAGAAAGAAGTTGTTTACTCCATCTGGGCTTTAGAGATCGCTCTTGCTATAGTTGCAATTGCATTCTCATGACTAAATTTTTGTAATTAAATTTTCACGATAAAAATGAAGACCATAGTGACTGGGGGAGCAGGATTTATTGGCTCACATATTGTTGAAGATCTCATCGCACGGGGCGAAGAGGTGAAAGTCATAGATAATCTTTCCGCAGGGAAAAAAGAGAATCTGAAAAATGTGTGGAAGAAGATCGGTTTCGTCAAGGGAGACATAAGAAACCTTTCGCTTCTGAAGAAAGAGTTCAGGAATGCAGATGCAGTTTTCCACGAAGCTGCACTCATCCAGGTTGCAAAATCTGTTGAGAATCCCCTGGAAACGAATGAGGCAAATGTAGATGGCACACTCAAGGTCTTGCTTGCTGCACGTGATTCTGGAATCAAGAAAGTTATTTTTGCCTCTTCGTGCGCTGTTTATGGTGAAAAGGAGAGATGCGGGGAACAGGACAAGCTGGATCCAAAATCTCCCTATGCGATAAGCAAACTTATTGGAGAGCAGTATTGCAAGCTTTTCAATCAGCTATATGGGATAGAAACGGTGTGTCTGCGCTATTTCAATGTATATGGCAAGAGGCAGCCCTCGAATACTGCATATGGGGCAGTTGTTCCAAATTTCATCTCTGCGCTTAAGCAGGGAAAGCAAGTGACAATCTTCGGGGATGGAAAACAGACAAGAGATTTTGTGCATGTGCGGGATGTGGCAAGAGCAAATATTCTTGCGCTCAAGAAAGGGCTTATCGGAGTTTTCAATGTAGGTTCTGGCAAGAGCACAAGCATTCTAGATCTTTACGAGATTATAAGTGATGTGCTTGGCAAGGATGCAGAGGGCTCGGAGCGGGGCGCAGGGCCAAGATTTGAGGCTGCGCGTAAGGGAGATGTAAGGCATATCTCCGCAGATATGGAAAAGGCTATAAAGGTTTTGGGCTTTAAGCCAATATACAGTATCTCTAATGGGGTAAGAGATGTTCTGAAAGTGAGATTGGGAGAATGAAAGTGACATATATTATCGCGAATGAGGGAGATTTAGAAAAACTAACTGGGTTTCTCAGTAGGCCTGAAATAGATTTAGCATTCATCAAACCATTGTCTTCTAGAGCTATCTCTATTGCAGAAAGAGTTTATTCAAAATATAAAGCGGGTCTTTGGGCACTAGCAATCGATGAAGGGGGGAATGTTGCTGGATGTTGTGCTCTTATACCAAGGGAGAAGGAAGTAGAGATCTCTACTTATGCTGTTTCTCCAGAACATCAGGGGCATGGCATTGGATCTGCGCTACTGGATTTTCTGATACTGGAGGGGAAAGAGAGATATAACCAATACAAAACAATAATCATGGATAGCTGGGAAGGAAATAAAGCTGTTGAGAGGATAATGCAGAAAACCGGCTTTGTTTTAAGAGAGGCTTACGAAGATCCAGATAAAAGGCCTCCCGGGGTCAAAACAGTGGTTTACGAAAGAGGTTTATGATTCTTAAATAGTAAGGCTGTGGGGCGAGACAAATGATAAGCGTAATCATTCCAGTGTATAATGAAGAGAGAAACATAGCTCCGCTTTTTGAAAGGCTTTACCCAATTCTTAAAGGTGTGGAGAGTGGCGCGGTGAAGAAAGATGGAGGCTATGAAGTGCTTTTCATAGATGATGGCTCAAGAGATGGCACTGCGAGGGAGATTGAAAAGCTGCGTAGGAAAGATAAGAATGTAAAGCTCTTGTGCTTCAGCCGGAACTTCGGCAAGAGCGCTGCGATGCAGGCCGGATTTGATGAAGCGAAGGGAGAAATCCTGATACTGATGGATGGGGATTTGCAGGATATTCCAGAAGAGATCCCGAAATTTCTAGCTGCAATAAAGAATGCAGATGTCGTCGTAGGATGGAGGTATTATCGAGAAGACCGGACGACTAAGAGACTTGCCTCGCGGATTTTCAACAGCCTATCTGGATTCATCACAGGATTGAGGATACATGATGCTAATTGCGGATTCAAGGCCCTACGGAAAGAGGTTGCGAAGAACCTCGAGTTGTATGGTGAGATGCATCGCTATCTCCCGGCACTTGCGTACGTAAAGGGTTATAAAGTTTCTGAAATAAAGATAAGGCATGCTCCGCGCCTCTATGGGAGGAGCAAATATGGGTTAAGCAGGATGTGGAAAGGATTTTTTGATTTGTTGACGGTGAAGTTTCTCTCGAGTTTCGCAAAGAGGCCATTCCATTTCTTTGGAGGATTTGGAATTCTGAGCTTCCTTCTCGGATTTATCATCGGAGCATGGCTCTTTGCTATCTGGCTCCTTACAGGCACTATCGGAGGGCACACTCCCGCGGCGATTTTGAGCATGTTGCTCTTGATTCTTGGATTACAGCTGATCTCTCTAGGTCTCATAGGGGAGATGATTGCTGCTACAAAGGCCCGCGATAGGGTGTATGAGATTAAGAGAAGAGTTTAAAGAAAGCTATAAAAGTCTTTTTCTGCACTAATGATTGGCAAGGGTAAGATGAAAATAATAATCATAGCCATTCCAGGTATAGGAAATACATTACTTGCAGTCCCAGTGCTACAGAAGCTAAGGGAAGCTTATCCAAAGGCCAGGGTTGATTTGCTTGTTGGGTTAAAGAGCTCTTTAGAGATAATGGGGGGGTGTCCTTACTTAGATAATATCTATCTCATAAATAAAAAAATCCAGGGTGGGATATTACAGAATCTGGGATTGATTAGAAGACTTAGAAAAGAGAGGTATGATATTAGCATAACTACCATTCCGGCCGCGCAGCCGCATTATAACGTCTTAGCTTGGTTGATTGGAGCTAAAACAAAAATAACTCATAACTACGAGAGTAATCTAGTTTCTCTCCAAAATGTAAGAATTCCCCTCAAAATTGCTCATGATGTTGAGCAGAATTTGAATTTGATAAAACCTCTTGGTATAAACACTGGAGGTGGGCATGCACTTGAGTTATGGCCAAGCACAAAAGAAAAAATATTTGCTGATGAATTTATTAGGAATTTCAAAGAGAGAACTATCATAGGAATTCACCCCGGGACAAGTGTCGAAAGAGGCATGATAGAAAAAAGATGGCCTCTCGAAAGCTTTGCAAAAGTTTCTGAATGGATTGCAGAGATAAATGGGGGTTCGCGAATTTTAATCTTTTTGGGACCGGATGAGAAGAATCTTGAGGGGATAAGAGGATTAGTGAATAAAAGGGCAAAAAATAAAATAACGATTGTCAAGAATATTGATATAAGAAGGGTCGCAACCATTATCGGAAAATGCAAGCTGTTTATATCGAATGACTCTGGATTGATGCATATTGCAGTTGCGATGAAAGTTCCAACAATTGCAATCTTCCTATCAACAGACTATAGGAGAACGGCCCCATATGGCGGGAGACATGTAGTTGTCAGAAATGGTGAAACGTACAAGGCATTTAGGCAGTCGATCGAGGAGCTATCCGGGATTAGGACTGATTACAAAAAGTATAGAGTAAAAGATGTTTCTCCGAATGAGATAATTAAAGCTGTAAATCGCATCACTAAGAGAAGATGATAGGCAAACTCCCATTCGTAAGTGTAATAATTGCTACATACAATAGTAAACGCTCTTTAATCAATTGTATAAAGAGTGTAGAATCCCAGAATTATGTTGGAAAACTCGAAATAGTAGTAGTAGACGATGGCTCAACAGACGGCACCCTAGAGGCCATAAGAAGCAGAAAGTGGAAAAAGAGCGTTAAAATCCTGAAGCAGAGCAGGAAAGGTCCTGCGGCAGCAAGGAATCTAGGGGCTAGGAATGCGCGGGGAGTGATATTTGCGTTCACCGATGCAGATTGTGTCGCACCAAGAAAATGGATTGGCAACATAATCAGCACCTATAGAAGATTTCCAGAGATTGTCGGAATCGGCGGGCCATTACAGCCATCGAAAAACAATATCTTTTCAGCATTGGAAATTATAAAGAATAAAAGCCTCCATAAGATGAGAAACAAGACAATAATAGGAAGAGAAGAAGTACCTGTCGGATTCACAAACAATATGTCCTACAAAGCAGATATATTCCACAAGTTCAAGGGTTTTGATGAGTATTTTGACAAGCCCGCAGGAGAGGATTTTGACCTGAAGCAAAGAATATGCAAGGCAGGATATAAGGTAGCTTTCACTCCAAATCCCATACTCCATATGGAAGATTACGATCTCGGGTACATGCTCAGGCAAATCCTTAAAAGAGGCACAAGAAAAAAATTGGGCGAGATGAGCAGCTCACGAATGATGCTGGAAGTGATAAAAAATTTACCTGAAATAATCCTAACTTTATCTAAAAAAACAAAGGGCTATAGGAGGGCGTATGAGGATGAGAATCGCACTGATAAATAATATCCCAGAATACTGGGGGGCAGGAAAATATGCATTTATGCTGCATCGTGGATTGAGTAAGTTATGCAATGTAGACTATATATTTCTCAATTACGATGATAGGTGTGTCGAAGTGAATGGGAAGAAGATTGGAAGAGTAAATGCCAGCAATAAACTGATATTTTTAAAAAGAGCCTCAAAATTAATAAAGAAATATGACATCTATCATTTCACAAACCAAAACTTGTCATTTTTGATTGGGGGGAAAAAGAGGTGGGGAAAGAATGTTGTTACATGCCATGACATATACCCTTACCTCTATCCAAAAAACATTATAGAAAAATTTTCCAGACGATATTTGTATTCTGGATTAAAAAAGGCAGATTTTATTGTTTCTGACTCGGAGCATACAAAAAATGATTTAGTTGATTGCCTAAAGATACGCCCAAAAAAAATAAAGGTTGTTTATCTGGGGGTATCCAATAATTTTAAGAAAATGAACAAAGCGCGAGCGAGAAAATTCTTTGGTATTCCAAATAAAGCAAGAGTTATACTGCATATAGGGGAAGTCAATGATAAGAGAAAAAATACCTTAAGAGTGTTCAAAGCATTTCTGAGGCTGAGGCAGAGGATGGATCATATCATTCTTCTCAGGATAGGAAAAGGGAGGATTGACCATGGTGGTGTAATTAATCTGTATAAGATCTCTGAAAAAGAGATGGTTGCTGCGTATAACGCGGCCGATGTATTGTTATTCCCATCGCTATTTGAAGGGTTTGGCATTCCTCCACTAGAGGCCATGGCTTGTGGATTACCTGTGATCACATCCAATGCGGCGTCACTTCCAGAAGTTGTCGGTAATGCCGCTATTATCGTAAATCCATACGAGGTGAATGAGATGGAAAGGGAAGTTTTTGAAAGCCTAAACGATAAGAGATTGTCTGCCGGACTTATAAAGAAAGGTTTAATAAGGGCAAAAAAGTTTGCATGGAGTAAAACAGCTTCTCAAATCTTTAAAATCTATAAGGAGTTAAAATGAACTTCAAAAAACCAAAGTTCGACAAATTGAATATAGGCTGTGGAGCAGATATAAGAAAAGGCTATACCAATCTAGATGTTGTTAAACTACCTGGAGTTGATGTTGTGTGTAACCTAGATAAGTATCCGTGGCCATTCCCAGACAATAGTTTCAGTGAAATAATCTGCAGCCACATATTAGAGCATTTGGATAACTTCAATGATGCGATAAGTGAAATTTGGAGGATAAGTAAGCCAGGAGCCTTGATTAAAGTATATTCGCCATACTACGTAAGCTGGAGCTACGCTGCCGACCCATCGCATAAGAGAGTTTTTTGCTATAGAACTTTTGATTATTATGCTGTAAATCCCTCCAGGAAAGCCAGCTACAGGACAGATTTCGGCAGTGTGGCAAGGTTTAGAATACTGAAGAGAAGGATAGGATTTTCGCAGAATAAGCTTCTGAACATTATATTTAATCCAGTGATAAATTCTTCTCCCTTAATTTATGAGAGATTCTTTTTCTTTTGGTTTCCGGCTGCAGGCATAGATTATGAACTGAGTGTGGTCAAATGATTGTTAAATAAATTAAGGACTGTAGCTCGTGAGCTCGTAGATTACAAGAACTGCTGATTGTTGTCCTGTCTGGCCAGCAGAGTAAGCTTGTACGAGTTTTACAGCACTAGTATGAGACGCTGGCCATTCTAAGTACCAGTTAGGATGTGGTTCGAATGCACTTAGCACCATGAATTTCGGCTTCTTCTCACGGACAAATCTCAAAAACTCTTCCTCTGATTCTGGAGGGCCCTGCGTCTGCCTTTCAGAGTAATAAGTCACTTGTGGAGAGCTCGCCACAATAACCCAATCTGACACTTGGGAGTTCTCTTTAATCCACAAGCCAGCCTGCTTGACCTGTAAGAATGACGTCTCCTTTGATTTAAGTGATGCGTCCGCAAGTCTTAGCTGGTAGAAAGCGCCGAGTAGTAGCACAAGAATTGTGAAAGCTATCGCAATACCTTTACCATATTTTGCCAGGGATTCATGTATTTTCTGCAATCCTAACGCCATTACAAAGAAGATTGCTGGCATTGCCTCAAGCATAAATCTCGGCTCTCCGTAGTTCCCCGGAGCTATTCCGAGAGGATAACTAAAGAAAAATAAAGGCAGCAGTATCCACAATACCAAGAGAAGATATTTTCCGCTCTCCTTCCAAGATTCATCTTTAGACCTTATTGATAAATCCAGACCAAGCACCAGATTAATTAAAACTATTACTAATCCTATCAGGAATAGAATGAACCACGGAAGTTGCAAGTATGAGGGGATATATTTTATGAAGAATAAGAAATTTCCCCAACTCCATTGACTATTGGCAAGGCTTTCGCCTAGGGCTGCGCTTGTTGCTGTGCTTCTTGGAAGGAAGCTCCCAGTAGCGCTTTTATAGTAAGCCATATATGGTGTCAGGAGAACAAATCCAATCAATAGGGCAACTAAAATTTTTTTATCTTTCAGGAACCTGAAGTTAGCAGAGAGGATTAGTGAGAAGAAAATTGCAAGTATTATCAGGACCTCTTTTGCGCTCGCCATGAAAGCCAACGCTCCGAATACTGCTGCAAGTATTGTAAAGTAAGGCTTTCCTTTCTTGATGTGCCCTTTCCAGAAAAATAAGATTGTAGATAAAGACAAAGTTATGCCAAGCGGCTCTAATCCAAATCTGAAGGTCCAAAAAAGCAATTCAGAGGACACAGCCATGCCAAGCGCAGCAATCAAGCCGATGTTCCTGTCAAAAATTTCTTTTCCGACCAGATAAGTTAAGAAAACAGCGAGGAGGGAGAATATTACCTGCAGGAACCTGACGGCTGCCTCGCTGTTGAATATCTTAAAGAAAAATGAGAATATCAGTGGAAGCAGAATTTCTCTTGACTCATTCCATCCTGTCTTCGGAGTTTCAAATGCGATGTGTTTAGCCATCACAAGATGCTCACTCTCATCCCACCATACTGGCTGATTATTGTATGCGGAGAAGAAGTAAAGCCTTACAGCTACAGCGAGTAGGAACACGACCACTAAAGCGATAACCCCCCAATTTACCTTCAGGTTCTCTGTTTCTTCCATTTTTTTAATTAATGACGTGGATACTTTTAAACTTTTGTTGATTCAATGCGCTCCCAGGCATCATGATAATGCTTCCCCTTAAAACGTGTTTCGTAGAAGACATTTCCCCACATATACAGGCGCGCGGAAATCAGCTCTAGAGTCCATTTTAGCTCTTTCGGTGTCCTGGCATATTTAATTGCCTGAAAGACCCGCGAGGCCTCGTTCCTAAAGCTTTTTATCTTAGGGAAATCTGGTGCGTATTTCGTCAGTGATTCGTGTGCTTTAGCGCTCCTGTTTCTCTGCTTTATCCAGTCATCAAAATTTTCGGGATATTTTACGACCACTCTAGCGCTGTCAACATATCTTATACTATACCCTTTTTTCCAGAAGTAATAAGGGATTATCGCGTCCTCTGCCACGTCTAATGGGATTTTCTCCACGAGGCCATTATTCCTGAATCCAAATAGATATCCGCTGCATTCAAAAAATTCTCCCTGCGTATCAAGCTCTTTCCTGATCTGATGCGCGCCCGCATCTGTAAGAAGATGGCTCCAGAATCCGAATTTGTTATTTTTGCTGTTCGAAGATACCGGTCTGCCACTGACGCAGCCGACAGAAGAATCGCGGAATGCAAGCATTATCTCGTTGATTGAATTTTCTCCAAGGGTTACATCTCCATCGGTGAATATTAGGATCTCCCCGCCTTTTTTGTTGAATTTCTTAAAGAGCAAGTTTAACGCAAAGCTCTTGCCCTTGCCAGGATCTTTGAAAAGTTTAACTTGTTTGTATTTTTTAGAGTAGGATTTAACCAATCCTATAGACTCCTTGTCCGGGACCACTACAAGGAGCTCATAAGCGTAGTCTATCTTTTGCTTAAGGATAGATTTTATTGTCTCCCCAAGACGAGGCTCTTTGAAGGCA
Source organism: Nanobdellota archaeon (assembly GCA_013331945.1). Classification (GTDB taxonomy): domain Archaea; phylum Nanobdellota; class Nanobdellia; order Pacearchaeales; family UBA12030; genus UBA12030; species UBA12030 sp10106u. The sequence goes on along the minus strand of DUFK01000027.1, from coordinate 41,848 downwards.
GTTACTATTATTGTAGCGGTGGCTTTGAGGCTGGAATCCAGGAGGCCTTTGGTTGCCCAAAATATTTCCTCTAGGGAGTATTCTCTATCAGCTTTACAATCTGGCTTGTAACAACAATAACAGCTGCTTTTGGAAATTATTTTCGTGTCAAGACCGAAAAGTTCTATCTCTGAAGCAGAAGTTGGACCGAAGAATGCGACAACCTTCTTCTTGAGTGAGATTGCGATATGCATCCCGAGAGAATCGGAAGTCACGAAGATGTGGCAAAGGCTTGTTAATGCTGCAAATTCCTTAAGAGTGTTGTCACAGCCGGCATCTATAACTTTCCCGCCGGACTTTGTGAGGATTTCTTTGTTTCTTTCTGCCTCGCTCTTTCCCCCGAACAAGATTATCTTTACACCAAGGACAGAATGGAGTTTTTCAATCAGCTTCCTGGTCTTTTCGATGCTGAGGCTCTTCGCCGGCCATCTTCCACCAGCGCCGGTGTTCAATCCCACGATCAAATCCTTCGTTTGAATGTCGTATCTCTTGACAAAAGAAGTTGCAAATGCCCTCTGGCCTTCATCTAAAACATAGATGGGAGAACATTTTCTAGGATTCACACCAATAATCTCGGACATTAACTGCTGGTAAGTCTTTCGATTTTTCTTCTTCAGATGATCGTTATGCGGCATGCCGCGGATTCTCGGTTCTTTCTTCCCCAAGGCAGACATGTCAAACCATTCTTTAGCGGATTTCGTGTAGGATATTCTTCCATCCTTGAAGTAAAATCCTCTAAGCTCCCCACATTTCATCCGCGAGGCGATAGAACAAGCTTCTTCATCTTCATCTAGATTGAAGACGAAGTCGAACTTCTCTTTCTCCAGCTGTGCAATCGAGTCGGAATCAGAGGATATCGTCTTAAATATTCCGGGAACATTTTCTAGGAATTGGATTATGTCCTGCACCTGTTTTGTAACAAGGGTGACTTCAGAATCTTTCCACTTGTCTTTTATGGCTGGCAGAAGAGAAGTCGTCCTAAGGACATCACCAAGAGCGCCAAGTTTTATTAGTAATATTTTTGTTTTCATTCCCATAAGCTACGAGCCGAATGAGCTGGATAAGCTGAATAGAACAATATTTTTAAGACTTTTTACTTTTTGTAAAGCTTCTCTTCCTCCTCCGCGAGCCTTCCCCAAGTCAGTTTAGATACGCTTTCCCTAGCACTTTTGGAGATTTTAGAGAGTTTTGAATAATTCCCTATAACATACCTGAGTTTGTTTTCAAATTCTTCCTGATCCTTGAAGATGAATCCGTTCTCTCCATCTCGGATAAATTCCCTTGCACCAGCGGTATTTGAACTCAGAACTATCTTTCCAAGAGACATGGCTTCGATAAGCGCTTGTGGAGAGGCTTCTCTCTTGCTTGTCAATACAAAGATATCTGCTTTCTCCACCTCAAGGATTTTCTTCTTCAAGTCATAAATCGGGCCAGGCAGTTCCACATGCCCCTCAAGATCAAGTTTCTTGATCAATCCTAAAATTATGGAGTCGTATCTTTTCTCCATCTGACCAATTAGTCTTAGTCTCACCCCGCCGCCATTTCTATCCAGCTCTCCTCTCGCATCAAGAAAATTCTTGAACCCATGTAAAAGAAGTTCTACATTCTTTATCGGAGCTATTCTGCCGAGAAACAGGACTGTTTTTTTCTTCTTGCTCAAAAACTTTGGTGTATGATTGAGAAATTCTTCTGGGATTCCATTCGGTATATGGACAATCTTCTCTTTTTTGCAAGCGAGAGCCAATAACTTGGGTATTTCCCATCTGGCTATAGCGATGACTTTCTCATAAGAGTTCAGAACTTTTCTTGCAAGTATTTGATCGTACAACGAGACGGCAAAATTCAGGATCTTGCTTCGCAATTCGTGCTCAACAAACGGCGCGTGAGTTGTTAGGAAAACTCTTGCTTCAACCTTGCGTGCAACTTTTGGCGCAGAGGTTGAGTGTGGATGCCGAAAAACATGAGCGTGGACTATGTCCGGCCTTATCTCGAGCAACTTTGGTTCATAATTCCACCATAAAGCATTCTCTCCGAGCCTGAAATAGACAGGAAATCTATAGATCTTTATTCCATCCTTTATCTCAAATTCCGGCGCTTTTCCTTCGCTTCCTTTTATTATATCTGAAGAGAACACAAAAACTTCATGCCGCTTGGCAAGATGCTTGGCTATGTTGTATACCCTGTTCCAGACTCCATCCACTCCTGCGGAGAATTCACATAAATATACTATTTTCATTTTTTGTCTAAAAAACCCCTGGCAGCCGCCTCGACCCCGCGGATAGTTGGCCTGTTCAGTATTTTATACCTATTCCTTGGAACATAAGGATGCCAGATTCCAGGATACTTTACATTCAGAATAACCATGGGTACTTTTATATGAGAAGCTGAAGCGATATGAACTGCTGCTGTGTCTATGCTTATCAAGAGTTTGCTTCTTTTTAGGAGAGCCGCAAACTGCCTAAGATTGAATTTTCCTGCGACGATGTGTACTCTCTTCTTGTTCTTTTCCTGCACCATGCTGCGGATTTTATCCGCTATCGCTTCTTCTCCTTTTCCGCCAGAGAGGATTACGCTTGCTCCATAAGAATCAATCAAGAAATCTGCGACCTTGGCAAAATTTTCCGGAGGCCATGAGTATTCTACATAGAACTTCCCCCTTTTACCTGCGTGAATAACCACAATTGGCCCGCGAATCTTTTCCTTAAATAAGAATCTTTCAACAAATCTCTCATCTTCCTTCGAAAAGGAAAAGCCCACACACGGATTCTTGGTTTCTGCCCCTACAAGAGCGGCGATATCCAAATTTTCCAGGACCTTGTGCTTTTCCATCAGCGAAGGCCAAACCTTTCTAGTCAGGAAATATCCCTTACCCTCCAATAGACCTGTTTGTGTAGTACCTATCCTATAAGGGATTCTGGCAAGAAGGCACAGAAGCGAAACTTTCAGGGAGCCTGGCCATACGATAACAGCCAGGTCGAAATTTTCTCGCCTTAGGCTCTCCAAGTCATCTGAGAACTTCCCTTTGTAAGTAATCACTTGAGATACATCTTTGTTCCCAAGCAAAACTTCCCCCATCTGATGATTTACCAGCACAGATATATCTACATCGAATTTATTCTTCAGAGAAGATATCATAGGTGTTGTAGCTAGCAGGTCCCCTATAAATCCGAGATTGATTACGAGAATCCTTTTTATCTTTTTGTGTTTGATTTTAACAAATTTACTTGGGTCAAGAACAAGCCACAACAAGTAACTAATTCTCCTCTGAATTCCCTTAAGGAGTTGTTTATACTTAACCATTTTTAATGGAAAATAGAAACCTTTAAATTGTTTTCTAGAGTTATCCTTTTTAATAAATTCTTAGAGAAGGATATAAAAATGAGAGACGTCAGAGTTGGAGATGTTAAAATTAGTGAAGCTGAAAAATCTGCTATAAACCGGGTGCTGGATTCTAATTGGCTGTCAGAAGGTCCGCAAGTAAAGCAGTTTGAATCAGACTGGGCAAGATATGTTGGGACAAAGTATTGTATAGCCATGAATTCTGGAACCTCCGCAATCATTGCCGGACTGGAAGCTATGAAGCATTGTGAACATTTCCCAAAGGCAAATGAATGGTCTAAAGTCATAACCTCTCCACTAACTTTTATTGCGACTGTAAATTCCATCAAGCTCACAAATTACCAGCCGGCCTTTGTCGATGTGAATATGGATGACTTCAGCTTGAACGCGGAAAGCTTAAAAGAATACCTAGAGAAGGCGGACGTAGATGATTATTCGGCCATAATGCCAGTGCATTTAATGGGGTACCCTTGCGATATGAATAAGATAAATAGTATTGCAAAAAAATATGGGCTTGCAGTCATAGAAGATTCATGCGAGGCTCATGGTACGAAATATAATGGTAAAAGAACCGGATCGTTGTCGGATTTTGGTGTCTTCTCTTTCTTTATCGCCCATAATATACAGGTCGGTGAGCTCGGGGCTGTGACAACTGATGATTTAGAACTTGTCAGGTTTATCGACAAGGTAAAGGCGCATGGAAGAGCATGGGATAGAGAGGGACAAGAAGAAGCTGTTATGAAGAAGGAGAAATTCCATAACACAGAGCACGAGATAGACCAGCATCCCCGGTACTATCACGACATTCCTGGATATAATTTCAAGACAACTGAGATTCAGGCTGCGCTAGCTGTTGAGCAGATTAAGAAGGCCGACTGGATAATAAAGAGAAGGCTCGAAAACGTCAAATACTTGAATGAGGGGATGGAAAAATTCTCTGACATACTGAAACTGCCAACTTACAATGAAGATGTAAGCTTCCTTGGCTATCCTTTTGTTATAAAAGACCAATCAAAGATCTCAAGAAAGAAGTTGAGGGAGGAGCTTGTGACGAGGGGGATTGAAACAAGGCCATTATTCGGGGCAATTCCGCTCCATCAGCCGGTTTATTCTTATCTAAGAAAAGAGTATGAAGGAAAGATTCCTAACGCAGAATATCTTGGAGCACATGCGTTATACATTGGTTGTCATCAATACTTGACGCAAGAGGACCTGGATTATGTTATAGGGGCCTTTGGGGAGATTTTGGGAAAGGTTTAAAATTGTTTGGAACTTAAGGATGACATCCTCCGCACACTAAAGTGTGTGGTTTCCTTCCGCTTTAGAGGTGGAGAAAAGGTGCACAAACAAATGCCGAAGGAAAAGTTTATGCGGGGAGGAACGCGTTCATTCTGCGTCTGGAAATAAAAACAAAATGAAAAGAGCGCTCATAACCGGAATAACTGGCTTCGTCGGAAGTCATCTTGCAGAGCTACTGCTAGAAAAAGGGCTTGAAGTGCATGGTATCGAAAGGCCAAGAAGCAGAAATGAGAATATTGTGCACATAAAAGACAAAGTCAAGGTCCATGAAGCAGATATCAGAGATTCGAATTCTATTAGAAAGACTATCAAGGCCATAGAGCCGGATTATATATTTCACCTCGCATCACAGAGCTTTGTTCAACACAGTTTTACAGCTCCGGAAGAAACATTAACAACGAACATCGTTGGAAATCTGAACATCCTTGAAGCAGTAAGGCAACTCAACCTTAATCCCATAATACAAGTGGCAGGAAGCAGTGAGGAGTATGGACTAGTTAAAGAAGATGAAGTGCCTATAAAAGAGACGAATCCTCTAAGACCTTTATCCCCCTATGCAGTCAGCAAGATAGCACAAGACAATCTTTCAAGGCAGTATCATCATTCTTACGGGCTAAAGACAGTTGTTACAAGGGCGTTCAATCACACTGGGCCGAGAAGGGGAGAAGTTTTTGCGACATCAAATTTTGCAAAGCAAATAGCAGAGATTGAGAAAGGAAAGAAAGAGCCCGTAATTCATGTTGGTAGTTTAGAGGCAAAAAGAGATTGGACGGATGTGAGAGATATTGTAAGGGCGTACTTGCTATCTGTGGAGAAATGTGATTATGGAGAAATTTACAACATTTGCGCTGGAAAGGCGTGGAGGATTGATGAGATGTTAAATATGCTCTTACAGATGAGCAATGCCAATATAGAGGTAAAACAAGAAGAGAATAGATTAAGGCCAAGCGATGTCCCGCTTTTACTTGGAGATTGTACTAAATTTAGAGAAAAAACCGGGTGGAAACCGGAGATTCCGTTCGATGTGACTCTTAGAGACCTGCTCAATTATTGGAGAGAAAGAGTCTAATTTGAATTCAGGAATCTGGTTTTTACGATTTTCACTATCTTCTTTGATGCATCCCCTGCACCATAAAGGCCCTTTTTTTTGGCCATACTGGAGTAGAATTTTTTGTTGTTTAGAAGCAGATTGCTGAACCTCAATATTTTTCTTCTATTCGTGCCAACCAACTTGGCTATTCCAGCTTTTACGCCTTCCGGTCTTTCGGTCACATTCCTTAGAACTAATATTGGCTTCCCAAAGGTCGGGGCTTCTTCCTGGACTCCGCCCGAGTCAGTGAGTATAAAAGAGCATTTTTTCATCAGGTTAATAAAATCTAAGTAGTTAAGAGGGTCTGTAAGGATGATGTTCTTGCAACCAGAAAGAGATTTGTATACGGGGCCTTTAACATTAGGATTTAAATGAACAGGGTAAACTATTTGGACATCCTCCTTATTTAACTCTTTCAAAGCTGCTATGACTTCTTTTATTGGCCTGCCAAAGCTTTCTCTTCTATGCATTGTTACCAGTATTAGGGGCTTTCCTTCTTTTATGGAGTTTAGGTTAGTATCACGGAATTTATGGTTTTTTTTAGATAATAAAAGCAAGCTATCAATAACAGTATTACCTGTCACAAATATGCCTTTACCGTCAATTCCGCTGGCAATAAGGTTTTCTCTGGCGTCATTTGTCGGTGCAAAATGCAAGTCCGCGATGATATCTGCAATCATCCGGTTTATCTCTTCCGGAAATGGCTGAAACTTATCGAAACTCCTCAGACCGGCCTCAACGTGTGCGAATGGTATTTTTTGGTAGTAGCAGCAGATGGAACAGATGGCAGTGGTAGTTGTATCACCCTCTGCAATAACTAAGTCCGGCTTTATCCTTTTAAGAATCGTGCCAAATTTCAGAAATATTCTGGCTGATAATTCTTCAAGGCCTTGTCCCTTTTTCATCAGGTTCAGGTCATATTTGGCCTTCAATCCGAAATCTTTCATTGCCTGATCTGTCAGCTGGCGGTGTTGCCCAGTTAAGAGAATCTCTGTATTGAGCTCCTTATGTTTCCTAAACTCTAAAAAGATGGGTGCTAGTTTTATGACTTCTGGACGGGGGCCGATGACAATCAAGACTTTAAATCTTCTCTTAAGTTTCATATAAGATACTGAGAAGGTGCATTTAAAAATTTAATCTATTCTTTTCTAACAACTTCACTGATTGCATGTAAAAATGAATCGACAAATGGCTTTAGACTTAATCTTTTTACCGCATTCTCTCTTGCTGCCTTGCACATCCTGCTATAAAGCTTTTTATCAGAAAGCAATCTTTCAGTTTTTTCATAGAGCTCTTTAAAACTTTCCACTACATATCCTGTTTTGCCATTGAGTATTATCTCCCCGGGCCCATGGTCCTTCCCAAAAGATATCGCTGGAACTCCAGCACTCTGAGCTTCCGCGATTATCAATCCATAGTAAGACCAAGTAGAGTGCCAAAAGACCTTTGCCCTTGCATACAACAGTTTCAGGTCATCAACAGGCAAGTTCTTGTGAAAATGAATCCTTTTGTCATCCTTAGACAAATCGATTAGTTTTTCCAAGTATGGATTAGGCCCATCTATTTGCGCGACAAAATGTAATTCGTAATCTTTGCCCCTTAATTTCCAGAATATCTTTATTAGTTCTTCTAGGTTGTATAAAGGCTCATATTTGCAGACGCTCAAGATTATATCCTTTTTGCGGCTGGAAGGCTTAAATATAGAAGTATCGACCGGTGGATAAGCATTTTCCGCCTTTATTTCCCAATCTTCATTTAAGTACTCTTTAGTTTTACTACATTGGGATATAACCTTATCTACCTTTTTTATTAAAATCTTCTCTATAAAGGCTAGAGAACGTAAGTACGCCCTCTCTAATTTTGTTGTAGGGTATAAATTAACTTCAGCAAACCTACTATTAGGGCAATAACAGTAGTAAATTGTCGGCATCCCCATGAACACTGGCTGAATCAACGAAGTCATTACACCACCGATTTCTATGACAACGTCTGGCTTGAATTCAGAATGCATCTTTTTAAATGGAAAAAAGATGTTCCATACCATCGAAAAGTTTATTATTTTATTGCTGAGAAATCTTCTCTTTGACGAATAAACTCTATATTCGTGTTCTGTTCCGAATTTCTTATTTAATGCTCTTATATCTTCATATACACAGACATAAGCGACGTTATGCTTGAGTTTTACCAGCTCTTTCCCGAGCATTAAGGCCACCTTGCTTCCGCCCCTAAATTGTGCTAGGTTATGGGAGATTATAGCTATGTTCATTTTATCCGAAAGATTATGGGGGCTATATCAAAAAGTCAACTTTTATATTTTGGCCAGAGATTAGCTGCTTATAGTACATAATCGCCTGAAGAGAGAACATAGTGCACCATGAGTTAACATGATTGACAAGCGGGAATCCATCATGGTCATAGCCAAAATTAAACCCGCCATGGTCCTTATCCTCAATGCTTCTTTGAAATTCTTTTAGTCTTTCAAATAATCTTCCGATCTTTGCATGGTATCTGTTGTCTAGTTCACCTAAAGAGAGAAGTATAGAGCTAATCCTCAATGCTTGGGCAGTTATATCCACTCTTTCGTGCATATTAAATCTGTTCTGTCCGCTATAAAATGCCTGCGGAAGTCCACCATTTGGTTTTTGGTTGTCCAACACCCATTCAATAGCCTTTCTAGTAGAATCCAAGTAAATCGACCTTCGTTTTTCATCCTTTAGGTTTAACGCTAGATACACCAGACCCTCAGTAGTGTAGATGTGCGGGTGAAGGTGCGTATCTCCAGTGCTCGAGAATGAGATAAATCTTCCATCGCTCTTCTGTAACTCAAGAGAACTATCGCATATAGACAAAGCTCTATCTAAAAAAGATTTGTTGTCGGTTATACTATAAAGATTAAGTAAGGGTATGGCTATCTTGGCGTGATAGCTACCGCTCTGAGAGGACCACTTTTCTTCTGAGTCTGTATTTTTTCCTAGTTCGGGGTCATAGGTAGCATAGAAAAGGCCATCGGGTTTGCTCATTTTATTAATCAAAAATTCCGCCGCTTTTTTAGAAGCATCTAAAAGCGCCTCGTTTTTGTTGATCTTGTAAAGATTGAGTAGACCCTTGATCACCATGCCAGTATCAAAGGAAAATATCTTCCCGGTATCGAAGGAGTAAAAATTATTGCTATCTGCTCTAGAGTAATAAGAGCGGGTCTTAAAACCATTGCACACGTGCGTGGCGTTATTAATCAGCCATTCAGCAGCTAGATTTGCTCGTTCTAGCAGTTTATTTCTGTCTGCCGATATGTCAATTAGGGAAACCAGTGTGGAAAGACCATAGCCAGTTATCTCTGAGTATTTGTACTTATAAGATCTGCTCTCTACATCATACCAAGAGTTAAATCCGCCATCTTCCGACTGGATTCCAGAGGATAGTAACCAATTTACGGCAAGATTTATCCTATTTTCGATTTCCATCTTATTTCCCTCCAATTATTACTACCCTGTTCATTAGATTTGCTAGGGGTGTTGATTTTACGTAGCTTTCGAGCCTTTCACACAACCCATAGTATTTTAGTGGTATTTTCCTGCTGATTTTCTCTAGGAAGGAGGAGATTTTAGTAAGTCTTAATACGTCTGGCTCCCCCAATGTGCATCCCGTTGTCCTGATTCTATTAAATCCAGCCCTTTTAAACATAGCTTTCAGTTCTGAAGGAGAGTTATACTCATCTATCACCCATCTCCACTTAATGAATGGCCAGAATTTAGGAGTCTTGCTCTGACAAATCTTTTTGTAAATGTTCAGCGCGCTCATGCTATTGTAGTTTAAGACTATAACTTTACCTCCAGGTTTGACGACCCTATACATCTCATCAATTGCATTCTGCTGCTGCTTTTTTGATAGATGCTGAATCAGCCTTACAGAGAGCACTACATCAAAATAATCTGATTTGAACGGCAATTTTTCTGCGTGACCAAATATAGTTCTGCAAGATTTACAGTGTTTCTTAACTTCCCTTAGAAAACTTTTTGAGAAATCAAGGCCATATAGGCGAAACTTCCCCTCTAAAGGTATGAGGAACCTTCCATCACCGCATCCGACATCCAATAGTCTTAATTTTTTATTGAAATAAGGCCTTAGCAAATCATAAACCGCTTTAAATTCAGAGTGGTTTATGTAGGCCCAATCAGCAGTGTTATAGATTAACTTTAGTTGATTTGCAGGTAATTTTTTGAACGATTCAAAAATTTCCCTAGTGCTATCTTTATTTAACTCTTCGAGATATCGCCTATTTCCCATTGTATGTTCTTCCTCAGCCCGTCATCAATTGAAATTTTCGCTTCCCAAGAAAAAAGTTGCTTTGCTTTGCTAGGATCACACAAAAGTTTCTGAACTTCCGAGGTCCTTTTCTCAATGTATTCTATTTTTGAACTTGAATTACTGTACCTTACTATCTTTTCTGCAATCTCCCTAATAGAGACGTCTTTTCCTGTCCCGAAATTAACTGCCTGGCCTACCGCTTCCTTACGCGAGCCCATTAGTAAAAACGCTTCGATCATATCGTCAACGTATGTGAAATCACGTGTTTGTGATCCGTCACCGTGTACTGTCAGTGGTTCGTTTTTCAAAGCTCTGGTAATAAATTTAGGTATAACATCATACGTATGCCTTGGGCCATAGGTATTAAATGGCCTTATTATCGCAATTGGCAGGCCGTATGTATTCCAGTATGAAAAGCAGAACCTATCCGCGGCTGCCTTTGACGCTCCATAAGGGGAAGTTGGGTTTAACGGGTGATCCTCATTAATAGCAATGTTTGATGTCCCATATATCTCACTAGATGACGTGCAGACCACCCCCTGAATTGAGCTCAATTTCATGGCAGCCTCAAGGACATTTAAGGTGCCATCTAGATTGACTTCTTTGACTAATATGGGCTGTTTAAATGATTTCGGCACGTATGCTTCAGCTGCGAGATGAAAGATTATTTCGGGATTATTATTCCTGATTAGCTTTATAGAGTCCACAGAGGATATGTCGCCCTCAAGGATATTAGAAATTTTGCTAATGCTGGATTTAAGATTCTTAACTGAGAAGTTCCTAGTCCCTTCTGTAGAGCTCCCCCTCAGAAAAATAGATACATCTGCTCCAAAGGATAGCAGGCGCTCTGTCAGGTGACTCCCCATAAAGCCGTCTGCTCCCGTAACGAGAACTTTCTTTCCAGACCAGTAATTAGAGCTCATAACCCTTAGTAGATACGATAAGAAATAAAAAGGTTTCTATTCATCTTTCAATATGGCTAAGGTAAAGTTTTGTCTAGTTATAGATACAGAAACAGATTTTTGGCGCTATATACCTAGTCCTCATTTCGGAGGAAATGAGTTGATAAAATGGAGGATTAACAAGCTTCTTCCGGGAAAATTTTCCCGGGGGAGGGAAGGCGTCAGTAGGATAGTAAAGCTACTCAAGAGCCAAAGATTTCCGGCTACATTCACTATAGTCGGCCATCTGTACTTGAAAGAGTGCAGAGGCTTTCCGCATTTCTCTGAGGAGCCAGAGGGGGAATGGCTTAACATGATGATGAAAAAAAGATGGGATTACTGGGATCCAAAATTAGATTTTACAACGAAACCAAGCTTCTACATGGGGGATTTTATTGAAAGAGAAATGCGCGAAAGTTATTTTGATCTTGGCCTTCACGCATTTTCACACGAGGCATTAACTCTTGAAAGCAAGGAATCTGTCAATTCCATTATAGAATCAGCTGTAAGATCTGCTAAATCTCTTGGAATAAAGCCTGTTTCTTTTGGTGCTCCTTTTAACATGATTGAGGATGTAAAAGAGCCGGAAAAGGTATACAGCGTGCTGAAGAAGAACGGAATCAAGATAGTGAGATTTGCTGGCGTAGAGAATGGCCTGAACCAGAGACATGAAGTTGCAATAAGAAAGCCATTCATGAAGTATGGCCTGAAAGCAGTGCAGGTATCACATTACTTTGAAGGTAACTCTTCCAAGAGCCTGATAAGGAGAATACTAAGAGAGATGTCGCTGGCCGTCAAGCTCCAGAATGGAGAGGTTTATTGCCTGAACACGCATGACTTCACACACAGGAACATCTCCAATCTTAGGGTCATAACAGATTATGCGTTGCGGCTGCAAAAAGAGGACAAGATAGAGATAGTAAACATGAGTGGACTTTTGAGATGAAAGAAAGAATTTCCCGAATGCTCGAGAATAGGATAACAGAAGATACTAGAAGGATAGTTGGGAAGGTCGTGCGGAGAATGAATGGAAAAGAGGCGAAGATTCTTGACCTTGGATGTGGAGATAGGGGGAGTTTTGATTATTTTGATGCGGATATTATCAGTGCAGACAGGAGCAGAGATGTTCTTGCAAGAGTGGAAGGCAGAAAGAAGGTTCTGGCCGATTGTGATAAGAAACTACCTTTCAAGAAAGAGCAATTTGATATGGTTGTTTTCTCTGGAGTCATGCAGTATCTGCAAAAGCCAGAAGCATCGGTCAGAGAGATCTGGAGAATAATTAAAAAAAGGGGAACACTTATTCTAACAACAGTCAACAGAGATTCTTCTTTAAGGAGAATCGGCGCAATCAAAAAAGAGCCAAAAAGGAGTGCTGGAGAGCACAAGATATTCTCAAGAAGGCAGATAGTTGGCCTTCTTCCAGAAAATGGCTTCAAAGTAAAGAAGGTTTTGGGTGCTGACTTTATGTGGATGCCGAAGAATTTAAGTTCTAACTTGATATTTGTTGCGGTAAAGGACTGCTAAGAGAGATGTGTGGAATAACAGGTTTCGCAGGATTGAATGATAAAGCAAGGATTCGTAGGATGACCTCTGCGATAGTGCACAGGGGCCCTGATGATTTCGGCTATTTTTCTGACAAGAATATAGAGCTGGGCAACAGAAGGCTCGCTATTATCGATTTGAGCAAGAAGGGCCATCAGCCGATGAGCAATGAAGATGGCGATGTGTGGATAACCTATAATGGAGAGATCTATAACTTCCAGCCCCTGTGCCATGAGCTGGAAGCCAGAGGCCACAAATTCAAGAGCGATACAGATACAGAGACGATTGTGCACGCATACGAAGAATACGGAGAAGAATGTGTGCAGAAGCTGAATGGAATGTTCGCATTTGCCATATGGGATGCGCGCAAGGGAAAGAAACAGCTCTTCCTTGCGAGGGATAGAATTGGGATAAAACCACTTTATTACACCTATGACGGAAAAATGCTGGCATTTGCCTCTGAAATAAAAGCACTGCTTGAATTTGGAATCAAGAGGGAAGTAGATAGGAGAGCACTTAGCAATTACCTAACCTACACCTACACTCCTGGACCACTTACAATGCTCAAAGATGTGAAAAAACTGATGCCTGGACATCTTCTTGTGTACGAAAATGGAAAAATCAAGATAAAGCGGTATTGGGACTTTAATTTCAGACCAGAGGATGGAAACGAAGAGCACTACTCCAAACTTCTGCTCAAGACCCTAAAGGAATCTGTAAAAAGACACTTGATTGCAGATGTTCCTGTCGGCCATTTTCTTAGTGGTGGAATAGACAGCAGCAGCATTCTTGCTATGATAAGCATAATCCGAAAAGAAGAGGGCGATGCTGGCAGAATAAGGACATTTTCAATTGGTTTTGGCTCAAGAGAAGTTCAGAGTGAGCTCGGGTATGCAAGGAATGTTGCAGAAAGGTTTAGAACAGACCATCAAGAAATAGTCGTTGATGAAAAATCCATAAGAAATTTCCCAAGAATACTGTGGAGCATGGATGAGCCGATGCCGAACATAACCCTAATTCCGCTTTATGAGATGGCCAAAGCAGCACGAAATAGTGTAAAGGTGGTCACTACAGGAAATGCCGGTGACGAGCTTTTTGCCGGGTATAGGCAGCATTCCATGATATACAGGGGGAAAAAGTATTACAATAGATTCCCTTACATCTTTGAGTCAAAACTGACATCTGCTACTGCTTCAATTCTTGGGAAATGCGTTCCTGGAAATAGGATAAGAAGATATGCCAGGTTCGCCAAAGAATTCCTACCTTCTTTGAAAAATGAGGCGGAAGCGTACAACAAGCTTGTCTACCTGGACTTTGATGAGAATGAGAAGAGGAATCTTTTTTGGAAGAGAGCAAAGATAGGATCAGATAATATAACTGCAGATATCTTAAAAAAGAAGGGTAATCTCCTGAATAACCTTACATTGATTGACCTCAAGTATACACTTCCAGACCAATACTTGCTGAACGATGATAAGCTTACCATGGCGAACAGCCTTGAAAGCAGAGTTCCATTTTTAGATAACGCGATGCTGGATTTCGCGCAGCGCCTGCCGCCACATCTTAAGCTGAGGGGGAAGGAGAGCAAGTATATCCTTAAGAGGGCGATGGCAAGAATCCTTCCAAAAGAGACTATTAAAAGGAGGAAATACGGCTTCACAGCTCCCCTCTCTGAATGGTATGGAACCTATCTTTATGATGCAGCGCACGTGTTCCTTGCAGAGTCAGAAGTTGTGAGGCAAGGCTTCTTCAATAAGGATTACATCGGGAGATTGATGCAAAACAGCAAGGACGATGTGGAGAAGATAAACAAAATAATCCTGCTCCTAACCTTTGAGATATGGCACAGGATGTTTATCGATGGAGAAAGGCCGGAAAAGGTAGAGCTATGATACCATCTTTACGCTATTTAATCCCAGTAACTGAAAATCCGCTCTCGTCTTCTCTTCCAATAACTACATGCTTAAGGCCATTGCGCTTGAATAGATCAACCATTTCTTTGGAGAAATAACGCTTGGCCACCTTGTGGTACAATGCATCATAAATATGGAGTAATTTTTCTTTTGCATCTTGCTTGCTTCCTTTTCCGAATAAACTTTGCTTTATTAAAAAAAGAGGTAATAAAGAAAGCAAGACTTGCTTCCTAAACTTTCGCGGGAAAAATGTTAAAAATTTCCTAAAGTGGACTTCAAGAATCTTTACTTTGATAGATGTATCTTCATTATACACCCAAATGCTGATTTTGCCTCTTTTCTTCAAGCACCTTAATAGGCTTTTGAAAGCCATTTCAGTATCATCAATATGATGAAGAACTCCGGCAGAGTATACCATATCAAAAACACCATTTTTGAAAGGCAAATGCTGTATATCTGCCTGTACAAAGTGAAGATTTTCATTCATTCTTGCAATACGGAGACTTGAACTAAAATGAGAGTTCGCAAATTTTACTGCGGAGGACATATCCACTCCAACCAGCCCGCCACCAGTGCAGTATTTAGATAGTTTCGAGGATATCACTCCCGGACCACATCCGGCATCCAAAATCCACTTCCCTTTAAGCTCAGAAGTGTTTTTGATCATTAGGCTTTGTTTTAGCATATTTTCTTCCCACTCGTTAACGTCTGTATCCCACAACCTAATTTTGTTCGAGTACAGGCTCCATTGATCATCCCATTCTCCCTTGTGTTTGGGCTCATGATTTAGTAAAATAGGAAGGCCGTTTTTTACATTGTATTCGGAACACCCGCAAATTAATTTACCCTCGCTGACCATGGAGCTATTTTTAGCCCTAGCCGAAAGCTTAAATTCCTTGCCGCAGTAAGGGCATTGTAAAATCCCCAGCAACTTTTTTTCCATTTTAAATTATCACTCTTAGCCTAACTTATCTCGTAAAGCGTAACCTCCTCATTTTTGTAAAGAACAGTTAATTTTAAATTCCTTTCTTCATGTGCACGATGTACAACAGAAATCTGCCAGAATGGCAGATTTTTCTCCATCTCCGAAACTAGGATATAATTGACGCCCATGGATTCTAGTTTATTGATAGCACTATCAATGGAGGTATTCTCGTAAAGGAAGGATACTCTTGGCGAATCCGCCGGCAATATCTCTCTTTTGATGTAATACCTCTGATTATAAAGGCTCAGAATTTTTGCGTCTGCTGGCAAATTCTTGTTTATGTACTGAAAAACTTCGAAGTGGTCTGGATAATACCTTTCAATTACCTCTTCGTCAGATGGGTACTCCCAAAGAGCTGTTCTCTTGGCGAATGCGGCAAAACCTATTGGTACAATCATAAGAGAAATAATTACCAAAGCCAATATCTTCTTAGAATTTATTTTTGACCTTAGCAAGAGAAGAGAGCAAGTTAGGAGTACCGGCTGTAAGAACATCAAGGTAAGCAGGTTTTTAGAATATTCGAAATAGGGATCAGGCACAAAAACGAAGTACAACCAATAAATCGAAAAAGCAGATATTGCAGGTATTAATGAGTATAATATAATCTTAGACCTATCATGGATTTTTTTGTATAAGAACGCGGCCGAGAATAGGGAGATTATCCCGAAAGATTCTATTAGGTGACGCATGCCTTGCGTCTCTTTTATGAATGCGGATGTCCAAGACCAAAAAAGCAGGTATAAGACTGCAGTTAGAATTAAGATGTTGTAGGTAGAATTTTTCTTTTCAGACTTGATGTAATCTAGCAGGAAGCAGATGAAAAATATGAATATAAATAAACTAATTGGGATTAGAGCTACAAATAGCTGTTCTACTGTATAACTGGGGACATTTGCAAAGGTATTCTGTATCTCAAATAGTTTAGCATTAAAATTCTCCCCGCCGAAAAAGAAGGGGTATACTGGATTTTTATAAGATATTATGTTTCTTAGATAGAACACCAATGACACGGGGATAATTACAATTGCGAGTTTCACTATAGTCTTTATACTTCTATTGAAGACCAGCATAGATACCAAGAAGAAGAGTACAAATGGGATTAGAGTATATTTAATCATTAAAATTGAAGCGAGGAATACCCCCGTCAGTACAAGATACCTATAATCCTTATCTTCGTTATAAAGAACAAAGGCGTAAACGGCCATAAAAGAGAAGAAAACCTCATACATAGTCGTATACTCCTGAATTATACCCGAAGCGAAGATCGTACTGCTTGCAAAAATCACTGCGGTGAGCTGCGCTATCTCTTTGTTTTTAAATAGGGCGAACGATAGTCTATAGAAAAGCAAGAGATTTAATAAAGAAAACAATGGAATTAGAACTCTAATGAATATGTCATCGAATCCAAAATTTAAACCAAAAAAGTAGTTATAAAAAAATAATACGAAATTTGTGTTCGGGTAGGCATAAGATATCTCCATATAAGAAGAGGTTGCTGACGGAGGGAATCCATCATCCCAAGATCTTTCAGAGATAAATGCATACATTAAAACTGCATCATCTGCAGTTATCGGGAAGAAAACTGATTTGTAAAAAGCGATAATGAAGACTGCCAGTATCAATATAGAAAAGGCGCTAAATTTTGGCTTAAATTTAAACTTAATTCTTGGAACTTCTCTAATAAGCAGGTTATAATTTACCAATAATAGGAATAGTAGTGAGGATATAATTGCTATCCAGGTATTGGTGGGGCTAATAGGTAATCTAAAGTACTGGTTTATGGAGAAAAGCAGGAAAACTATAAACATTGTTCCCAGCCCTACTGAGAATAGGAATGCGTCAGATTTTAGTCTGAATTTGAGGAATAGCAAATAACCGATTACAAAGATGATAATTAATCCTAAAAGTAAGGTTATTGGCCAGTACATTTTAATCGCCCCAAGCAGGAGTATAAAAATTAGAAAGCCTTTTAAATTTAATCGCTATATCTTATTAGAGTAACTAGGGGGCAGCCTATCGAGAGCATTTTATTAAGGTAAATGCTACTTTTGACCTAAAAAAGTTAATCTTTAGAAAGGTAGAGATATGGATAAGATAAATTCTTTAAGAAAGGACATAGTAGATATGGTCTACTACTCATCAGAGGGACATCTTCCAAGTGCCTTGGGCATAATTGATTTAATCTATATTCTATACAAGAAGATATTAAGATTTGACCCTAAGAACCTGAGCTGGGATGCAAGAGATTATTTTATTCTAAGTAAAGGGCATGGCTGTCCCGCACTGTATGCAGTATTAGCGGATGTCGGATTCTTTAATAAAGAGGAGTTGAAGACCTTTTGCAAATTTGATAGTATGTTTGGAGGTCATCCAGATAGGAATAAGGTTCCTGGTGTAGAGGCCTCAACCGGTTCATTGGGGCATGGGTTGCCAATAGGTTTGGGTATCGCGACAGCAATGAAGATATTAAAAAAGCCGAATAAGGTATTTGTGATTATAGGAGATGGGGAGAGTAACGAGGGGACTATATGGGAGAGCGCTCAGGTCGCAAGAAATTTGTTATTAGATAATCTTCTAGTGATTGTTGATAAAAACAAGTCTCAAGCATATTCCCTAGACTATGACTATAAGAAAATTTGGACTAGTTTCGGGTGGGAAGCTGAAGAAATGGATGGCCATAATCATGAGGAAATCGAGAGAAAGGTAAAGGCCATGATGGGTATTAAGACTGCAAAACCAAAGGTCATAATTGCGAATACTGTTAAAGGAAAAGGTATTGGCATCATGGAAAACAATCCGGAATGGCATCATAAGAGTCCAGATGAAGAGACTTATAAAAAAATTCTTGAAGAGCTGAAATGAGAAAAGAATTCGTTAGGCTAATGCTCGAGATGGGCGGGAAAGAAGAGAGGTTGGTGATACTAGCTGGAGATATAAGTGTTTTTGGTCTTAGGGAGTTCAGGAAAAATTATCCTGAAAGGTTCTATAACATCGGCATATGCGAGCAATCAATGATGAGTATGGCATCTGGAATGGCCTTGGCTGGATTGATACCGGTAGTCCACAGTATTGCGCCATTTGTGACAGAAAGATGCTTCGAGCAGATTAAAGATGATTTCTGTTACCAGGGTGTGGGGGGGAATATAGTTAGCGTGGGGTCTGCATTTGACTATTCTGGATTAGGGTGCACGCATCACACATACTCAGATATAGCTATTTTAAGAAGTTTGCCTAATACAGAGGTAGTGTACCCCTCAAGCCCTAAAGAGCTTGAGGTGTTATTCAAACAGAGTTTTGATAACGGGAAACTGACTTATTTCCGCCTTCCTGAAAGGAAACATACGCAGCAGATAGATGAAAGCATTATAAAATTTGGCAGGGGAGTAGTTATCAAGGACGGGATTGACATTACAATAGTTGTTTCTGGCCCCCAGGTAGATAACGCCGCAAAAGCAAGTGCAACTCTGAAAAAAGATGGCATTGATGCTGAGATTATCTACATCCACACGATTAAACCAATGGATAAAGAGCTGATTATAGAAAGTGCACGAAAAACCGGGAAAGTATTAACTGTAGAGGAGGCCAGTATAAGGGGTGGACTAGGTGACGAAGTTTCAATGGTGTTGGGTGAACTTGGGAATATTGAGATGTATAGGATGGGTGTGGGAGATAAGTTCATTACAGACTATGGGAAATATGATGACCTGTGTAGATCATCTGGATTAAATGAAGAGGAAATTGCCAATAAAATAAGGAGTATAGTTGCAAATGAATAAGGTTATAGAAGAAGACTTGTTGAGAGTATTGGAGAGGGTAGAACTTGGAAAACTTAAGGATAAGAGTATTTTAGTCACCGGATCAAATGGCTTGATAGGAACGTATATCGTTATGGCCTTGTATTTAGCAAATAAGAAACACAACTTGAATATAAAGGTTATTGGAGTAAGCAAAAATGACCCTAATAAAACTTTGTCCGAAATAAAAGAAGATGAGAACAGTACTTTCTATCAAAAAAATTTGGTGGAAGATTCTGGATTCGATGAAAAGTTCGATTATGTAATCCATGCTGCTACTTATGCTCAACCAGTGAAATTTTTGGAGAATAAAATGGAAACAATAAAGTTAAATACAGTGGTAACTGAAAAACTCCTGGACACGTGTAAGAAAAACAGTTCTTCTTTCCTTTTTATAAGTTCATCAGAGATTTATGGTCAGGCAGAAAAAATTCCTACTCCAGAAAGCTATAATGGTAACTGCTCCCCAATATATGAAAGAGCTCCTTATACTGAATCAAAAAGATTAGGGGAGACTATTTGCTCTGTTTTTAAAGAATCTGGGGTAGATGTAAAAATTGCTAGATGTTCTTCTGTATACGGCCCAGGAATATCTGTCTATGATAAGAGAGTCCTGGGAAATTTCCTTAATAAAGCCATGATAAAAGGATATATAGACCTGCTGGATAGTGGTAGACAGGAGAGGGCATGGCTATATGTGGGAGACTGCGTTATCATGCTACTGAATATTCTGCTGCACGGGGAATCTTTTGTGTACAATGTTGGAGGAGAGGAGTTAACATCCATCAAGGACCTGGCTAAGACCGTATGCGAGCTTACAAATTCAGAATACTCTCTGCCGAGAGATACGAGCGAGACATTCATGGCAGGCGCACCAGACAGGGTTAAGCTAGATATAAGTAAGATAAAAAATGAGTTTAAATTGGATAATCTTGTAGAGATTAAAGAAGGGGTAAAAAGGACTATAGAATGGAATAGGGAATTCATTAAAATGCATGACATCGATGAGAAGAAACATGAATGAGGAATCAAAAGTATACATTGCTGGACATTCAGGGATGGTTGGGTCTGCAATTAAACGGAGGCTTGAAAAAGAGGGGTACAAAAACATTATTGTTAAGGCCTCTTCAGAACTAAACCTCGAAGACCAAAGAGTCACCGAAGAGTTCTTCCGAGAAGAGAGACCAGAATATGTTTTTGATGCGGCCGCTAAATCTGGAGGCATACATGCAAATAATACTTACAGAGCTGAGTTCATTTACAAGAACCTGCAAATCCAGAATAATTTAATTCATTCTGCATGGAAGTTTGGGGTTAAGAAATTGCTATTCTTAGCTAGCAATTGCATCTATCCGAGAGACTGCAGCCAGCCGATAAAGGAGTCCTATCTATTATCAGGTAATTTAGAGCCAACAAACCAACCATTCGCCATCGCAAAGATAGCTGGAGTAGAAATGTGTCAATCCTACAATAAGCAGTATGGTACTAATTTTATCTCTGCGATTGCAGCAAACTCATATGGGATTAATGATAAGTACGACCCACTGAATTCCCACTTGGTACCATCGCTTATTCTGAAATTCCACAAGGCAAAAATTTCTGATAAGGAAGAGGTGGTGATCTGGGGTACGGGTAGCCCGAGAAGAGAGGCCTTATATGTAGAAGACCTAGCCGAGGCTTGCATCTTTTTAATGAAGAACTATAATTCTCCAGAAATTATAAATATTGGGACAGGGGTAGATAGGACAATAAGAGAGATTGCAGAAATTATCAGGAATTCTATTGGATTCAAGGGGGGAATAGAATTTGATACTACAAAACCAGATGGTATGAGCCGGAAGTTACTCGATGTTAGTAAGATACATAGCCTCGGGTGGAAGGCAGGAACTGATTTAGAAGAGGGAATAAAGCGAACATATGAATGGTTTGAGAATCAAGAAGTACAAAAACCAAGGGGAGAAAATGAAAAAAAGGCTGCCTAGTCTATCTGTTGTTATGCCTGTTTACAACGAAGCCTATATCATAGAAAAGAGTATAAGATCTTTCTATAATGAACTTAAAGGCAAGATTGATTTTGAGATTATTGTCGCAGAAGACGGCAGTACTGATGGAACAAAGGAGATACTTAAAAGATTAAAAAAAGAACTGAAGATACGAGCTTACATGCATAAAGAGAGGAAAGGAGTCTTAAGGGCAAATAAGGAAGCCTTAAGGTATCCAAAATATGAGTGGATCTTGCTAGTAGACTCTGATTACCAATTCGATCCTAAGAATATATGGAGACTATTACCTTACACCAAAGATTATGATGTGATTTTAGGCTTAAAGGTGAAGAGAAAGGATCCGTTCTATAGGATTGTTCTTTCCAAGGGGTTTAATTTTTTATTGAGGGTTTTTTTAAAAGTACCGCTTAAGGATATGGACACTGGGTTTAAGCTAATCAAGAAGGAGGTTGTTAGAGAGGTTGTGAAGGAAGTTGGAGTACTTAGCTATTTTACTTCTGAGTTTGTTGTTAGGTCATACTACAAGGGATTCAAAATTGTGGAAGTGCCAGTAACTCACTGGAAAAGAGAGGGTGCTGAATCAAATGTGTTCCCTATAAGAAAGATACCTTCTGTAGTTATAAAAGAGCTGATAGCATTGTATAAATTTAATAAAGAGATTAAGTCTAAATATTCTGTTCCTCCTAAATCCCCCTAATAATTGAAGATGAGATATAAATTTATTTTATTTATACTGATTTTAGTGCTTGGTATAGCGCTCCGCCTTTACACTTTCTCACAAATTTCTTCTGTAGATAAGTTTACGTGGGTTGGTGGAGATGAGCCCACATATTATGAATTAGCAAAGAACATACAACAAGGAAGGGGCCCAGTCACAGATTCTGTATTCCAATTCTGGCACAGGCAGGAATTNNGCAACACTCGTGCTGATGTTTTTTATCGGGAAAAAGCTGTATAGTGAGAAGGTAGGACTGATAGCGATGTTCCTTCTTGCAATCCAACCGAAGCACATAGAGTATAGTGCCACTCTTTTCAAAGATAATCTGTATGTGTTTTTCTTCTTACTTGCTTTCTTCCTCATGATTCTTGCAATCAGGGAGAATAAGAGGTATGTGTGGATCATGTCTGGGATTGCTCTGGCCCTATCATTCCTGACGAGATATTTCACCATAGCGCTCATCATCACAGCTGCGATAATGCTCATCCTGGAGAGAAAAAAGATAAATTTGAGGTATGCTGGGCTTGGGATGGCGGCATTCCTTCTAGTCTTAGCGCCATGGGCACTCTACACTTATAATGAATTTGGCTCATCATTCTTCTCGATCACAAAATACTATCCTTTCGCTAAGGAAGGATGGGAAGGGATGAGCTACGAATCAGAGCCCCCAAAAATAAGTGAGTATCTACAGGAAAATTCTGTATTAGACCTCATAAAGGTACGACTAAGCCTGATTCCCCTAACCATTTATCACCTCCCAATCTGGATGACCCCGCTTATCTTCTTGCTCTTTATACTGGTTTTTGCGCTCAAGGACGCGTACTCTAAGTATCTGAAAATCTATTTTGTGATTTTTATTCTGCTTTATATGGTGCAATTCGCCTCGCCAAGCCAATTTATCGAGAGGGCATACTTTGCCTTGATGTATGCGTCGCTGGTTCCGATTGCATTTGTCCTGGCTAAAATTTCTGATTCGGGGGGTGGGTGGAAGATAAAGCTGGATGGAAAAAAGATCCTTTCAATTCTCCTAGCAATAATCCTTGTAACTTCCATAATGCTGCTCCAGTGGAAGATAAAGGATATCAAAAGTTATGACATGCAGGAAAGGCAGGAATCATTTGCTAAGATAGGAAGGTCGATCTCGGCAAATACAGAAAAGGACGCTGTCATAATGACCATCTATCCTGCCGAAGTGCACTATTACTCTGAAAGAAAGACTGTCATGGATCCATACGGGTTTGCTAGAGAGATAAAAGGAGTAAATCCGGCAGATTACAAGAACAGGGCAAAAGAAGAGGGGGAGTACTATGGAGCAGATTACTTGCTAAGTGATCTAAAGCAAGGTGAGGCAAAGGAAACTTATTTCGCTTTCAGCTTATCACTTGCATATTCTGATGAAGAGCATCAGCTGTACCTGTATAAGATAAGAAAGATTGTATGATTGCGCTACAAGTGTCTTAGTGTAACTATCTCCTGAGATGCTCTGCCATGAACTCATGGAACTTCTCTATGACGTAATCAAGCATCGCATCATTAATCCCGGGAAATAATCCTACGAAGAAAGAATTATCCATAATCCTATTCGATTGCTCCAAATTGCCGACAATCCGCATTGGAAAGCCCTTGTAGGCTGGATGCTTTGAGATGTTACCAGCAAATGGATACCTTGTCTGGATCTGCTTTTCCTCAAGAAATTTCACAAGATCAAAGCGTGAGAACTTGTCAGTATCCAGAGTTATAGTGAATGCAAACCATGAAGGATCTGCCTTTTTCGGCGCATGTGGAAGGATGAATTCACCGTACTGCGAAAGAGCCTTGTACAGCTTGTTGAAATTTTCCTTGCGGATTTCAGTAAATCTCGAAAGCTTGTCTAGTTGCACAAGACCTATTGCGGCCTGTAGGTCAAGTGGCTTTAGGTTATAGCCTATATTGGTAAAGAAGTATCTTGAATCATATGTCTTGCCATCCAGCTTATAGCTGAATCTCTCATCAAAAGGCAACTTGAGATCATCATGGTTATACACCCTGCCCCAATCACGCAAGGACTTTAGTATCTTGAAGAGTTCTTCGCTCTGCGTTACGACAGCACCTCCTTCCCCCATGAAAATGTGATGCGCTGCATAGAAACTATAAGTCCCCATCTCTCCGAAGGTACCACAGAGCTTTCCACCATAGCGCGAATCCAGGGCATCGCAGGTATCTTCGATTACAATCAAGTTCTTATCCTGTGCAAAGTCCATTATCACATCCATCTCGCATGGATTTCCAAGGATATGCGGTGCCATTATTGCCTTTGTCTTTGGAGAATATGCTTTTTCCAGCTCATTCGAATTTAGGTTGTATGTGCCAACCTCTGAGTCTATGATTACCGGGGTGAGGCCATTTTGGATTATGGGATTAAGAGCGGTAGAAAAGTTCATGGCTGGAGTTATGATCTCATCGCCCTGCTTGAGCTGGCGAGAAAATTGATTTGAGCGCAAGGCAGCGACAGCGAGGAGATTACCAGAAGAGCCCGAGTTCACGAGGAGAGTATGCCTAACTCCCAACAACTCAGAAAACTTTTTGCAGAATGCTTCGTCTTTATCTTTTAGTGTAAGCCAAAAATCCAAGATAGAATCGACAGCGGCAATCATCTCCCTTTCATCGTAAATCCTGCCAGCATAATTTACTTTTGTCTTGCCGGGAATGAATTCCTGATGCTTGTGCTTCAGCTCGTAGAAATCCTTTATCTTTTGAAATATCTCTTCTTTCAGCTGATCTTCTTTCAATTTGTGCCCATCCATTTCTTTATCTCTCCCGAATCAAATTTTTCCTTGTACCAATCAACTGTCTCTTTAAGGCCATCCTCAAGCGAGATTGTTGGGCTCCAGCCAAGTATCTTTTTGGCTTTCTTATTGCTGCAGTAAAAATGCATTGTTTCCCCAGTTCTGTATGGAAGCGCACCAATCAAAGGCTTGGCCTTGCTCCCCACTAACCCGTATATCTTTTGCACAATATCCTTAATTTTATATTCTTTTCCACTGCCGATGTTTATCACTTCCCCAATGGCTTTTTTTGACTTTGCTGTAAGAATGTAGCCCTCTACAACATCGTTCACGTGGATGAAGTCACGCGTCTGCTCTCCCTTGGTCATCTTGAGTGGCTCATTCTTCAGAGAGTTCAGGATGGAGGAGGGAATCAACATTCTAGAATTCCTCTGCCTGGGGCCATAAGTGAGGAATGGCCTCAAAGTTATGACGGGGAGGTTGTAAGTCGCGTGAAGCATCCCACAGTAATATGTAGTTATTATTTTTGAGAGGGAGTATGGAGAGACACTTATTGGGAGTTGCTCCTCATCAAATGGCACTGGGCCATCGCCATACTCTTCACAAGTTCCTGTATTGATGAAGAGCTCAAATTTTCCCCTAAGTGCCTTTATCAGATTCACTGTCCCAAAAAAATTGTTCTTGACAACGAAGGAAAAATCAACATCTCTCTCAGGACTTGTGAAAGAGGCGAGGTGAAATATGATGTCTGGTTGTGCCGTCCTCAACACTTTCTTTACGGAGCCATAGTCTTTGAGATCACAGTCATACATCTTCAATTTTTCCTTGAAAGAATCAACACTGAGGGTGTCAGAAGCTTTTTCCTTGATGATGGAGACAGAAGCTTTTTCCTTGATTAGCCTTTCAGCGAGGTGTGACCCAATGAATCCTGCCCCGCCAGTTACAAGAACATTTTTTCCTTGAAGAGACATTTTACCTTTACTTTTTCTTTTTTTCTTCCTTACCGAAGCCCTTATCAAAGTATTGCTTATACCAGGTGATTGTCTCTTTTAAAGATTCTCCGAGAGAATACTTTGCGCTCCAGTCCAGCAACTCACGGGCCTTCTTTCCAGAGAGATATTGTTCCCTTATTTCTGCTTTTGCGATATTCAGGATAGATGGCTTCAAGTGCTGCTTGCCCATCAGTCTTGATATCGTGCTGACTAAAGCAAGCACATCAAGGGGCTCTTCTGTGGTTAGGTTGAAGGCCTCGCCCCTTACTTGCTTTAATTTCTTTGCAAGGAGCATATAAGCGTTTGCAACATCTTTGATGTAGATGTAATCACGCACAAATCTTCCATCACTCCTTATGATCGGTGCTTCATCGAAGATCAGAGATTTAATCGTACCTGGCACGATCCTGTCGAAGTAAAGATCTCCCCCACCATAAAAATTTCCGCTCCTGGTAATTCCTACAGGCAAGCCATAGGTCTTGGAATAAGCCTGTGTGATCAAATCTGCAGCGCTCTTGCTTACATCATAAGGATATGCTCCACGCAAGGGTGCATCTTCTGTGTATGGGAGAGTCTCATGAATGCCATAAGCCTTATCGCTCGAGGCCACTACTACTCCATTCATGCTTCTTGAATTCCTAGCTGCTTCCAGGACATTCCAAGTTCCTTTTATGTTGTTCTCAAAGGTCGGAAGAGGATTCTTGTTTGCAAGAGTTACAAGCGGCTGGGCAGCAAGATGGAATACTATCTCGGGTTCTTCCTGCGAGAAGATTTTTCTGAGAAGGGCATAGTTAGTAACATCCACATGTAGCTGCTTAATCCTTTTCTTTAGATTAAAATTGTAAAAGTTAGATTTCGGCTTTATCTCTATATCAAGGCCAGTAACGCATGCGCCATTCTCTACAAGAATATTGCAAAGCCAGCACCCAAGAAAACCAGCAGAGCCTGTGACTAGAACTCTTTTATCAGTCCAAAAATTCGCCATTTCCCTTTGCCTTATCTTTTAGGGAAGAGATAGAAAAAACTTATAAAAGTTAGCGTGGGAGGTGTGGTTTGTAGGATTCACAAACTTTAAAACAGTCACTGCCAGAAAAACCATTGAAGGAAGTGTATTTGCCCATAATTCTTTTTCCTTCCTCTTCTGAAGACACTCTGGCGAGCTCCCAATGCTGAAAGTCGACATTGTCTATATTGACAACGCTGAAAGTCTCCTTCGAATCCAGGAGAAGGCCTTTCCTCATTGCTTCATTGACTCTGTCCAGGATTTTTTCCGGAGATATATTGCCCGAAAACCCTTTCCACCCATCCAGGTTTCTTCCCAGCTTGTATTTTGTTTCTGGGCTTAATACAGTATCCTTTACAGCTGAATAAACTCTAGGAATCTTAGCTAATTCTTGATTGTAACCTATTATGAAATTGTCTATTTTTGCCATATCTTCACAGACATTAAACCATCCAGGACGTTCTCCTTTTTCATAGAATCTGTTCTCATTGTAGCTTGTGTAGGCCCTGAAGATATTTTCAATTCCGGCATGAATATGGATTGCATATTCGGATGTGAACATTTCTGGCTCTACTATAGAAGTTACAAATGAGAAATAATTGGCAACATCTTGTGCTTTTGAAGATTTGTGATTGAATAAAGAAAGTCCGCTCGTGATGTCACCGAATCCTCCTTTTCCATCTGTTCCGACGAAGATAGATGATCCTTTGGACAAATCAAGACTAAAGGGATTCTCAGGTCTTAGTTCTTCTGAAGCGCCTGCAGCAAGCGCATAAAATCCTTCATGCAGCTGTCTCATCAAATCTGCCTCTGGTGTTGTATGTAACATCACTTGTGGTCTGCATCCGACTCCAAGAGGAAAATCTCCAGAAAGCATCTTATCGGCCATCCATACAATCTCTGGCTGTATCTTGCGGATGTCCAGGTCTTCTGCACCATAAAGGACCGTTACATCACCTTCACGCTGCATGAGCAAGTCCTTGAAGCTCACTCCAGGGCCTCTTCCGATCATGAAACTCAGGTCTATTTCGCCCTGTAGTTCTTTTCTGAGCGAGTCGAGCTGTTGAGAATAATCCTGCGTTTTTTCATTCATAGGAATATTTACTCTTAACCTATGCAAAGAATCATATCCCGTATCTTTCTGGGCTGCAGCTTCCCTTGTTCGAGGAACTATTTCCGCAACAAATTCATCAAGTGTTTCTTGATTTACTATATAGTGCCTACCACCAAATGAGATTCTCATCATTTCTTCCCTAGCCTCGCCATATAAGAAAAGAAAAACTTAAAAGCCTATCGCAAAACTACCACACTTTCCAGAAGGCCTTGCCCTCTTTCCAGAGCTTGTTCAGATGCTCAAAATCCCTATGCGTATCCATGCACTCCCACAATCCTGCGTGAGGATAAACTGTCAGCTGATTCTGGAGCGCAAGAGTCTTCAGGGGATCTTGCTCCAGCACTGGATTGCCCTCGAGATATCTAAAGATCTCCTTGTTGAAAACAAAGAATCCACCATTTATCCATCCATCAAGCTTTGGCTTTTCCTTGAAAGAGTTCACAGAGTGTGTTGCATCAAATTCTATGACTCCGAAACGAGAAGCGGGTTGGATTGAAGTGAGAGTTGCTATTCTGCTGTTCTTTAGGTGATGTTGCAAAAGTTCTTGTATATTTACATCAGAAACTCCGTCACCATAAGTAAGGAAGAAGTTATCGCTATCTATGTACTTCTCAATCCTATTTACTCTACCTCCTGTATTTGTTTCATCACCTGTTTCTGCGAAAGTGATGTGCCAGTCATCTGTATCATGGCTGTGATATTCTTCTTTTCCCTGCTTTACATCCAGTGTAAAGTCAGATGTCATCGCCTTATGCTTCAGGAAGTAATCCTTAATCATATGCCCCTTATATCCAAGGCACAGGACGAAGTCCTTATACCCATAATGAGAGTATATCTTCATGATGTGCCAGAGGATTGGCTTGCCTCCGATTTCTACAAGGGGCTTGGGCTTGAACTCGGTCTCTTCCCTGAGCCTTGTTCCTAATCCACCGCAAAGGATCACTACTTTCATTTTTCTATTTCACCCCCAGCCTGTATTTTATTATATTCTTAAGGAATTCAAAATCAGTCTTGATGAATCCGACATTCGACTTTCCTCGCTCGCGCTTTTTGAAGATAATCGGAACTTCTAAAATCTTATATCCTTTTCTCTTTGCCTTGATTATCAGCTCTGGGTCTAGGAACCAGTCTCTTGATTGTAAATTCAGGTTTCTGTAGACTTCTTCCTTCATTATCTTTGGACAGCCATTTATATCTTTCAAATTCATGAAGAATAAGGATGATATCAAGAGGTTGTATCCTTTTGATCGGAAGTTCCTCGAGAAGCCTTCACTTTCCCTTGTTACTCTACGGACTTTACAGATATCGACTTTGCTCTCCTTCAAAGTCTGAAAGACCTTAACAAAATCAGAGGCGAGAACTTGGCCATCTCCCCATCCGTAACCGATGTATTTCCCTTGTGCACTCTTCAATCCAGTGAGGATTCCAAAGCCATACCCTTGATTCTTCTTTACATCAACTCTTTTCACCCTTTTATTTTTCTTTTTTACATCTGAAATAATGCCGGGAGTCTTGTCCCAAGAACCGTTATTGACTGCGATTATCTCGTAATCTATCTTTGACTTTCCGAATTCAGATGAGAGATCCTGCAATACTTTCCTTACGTTTCCTTCTTCGTTGTAAAATGGAAGGACGATTGAAACTTCTGGTTTCATTTTTTGAAAAACTCCATTAAATTTTTGTGTAGAGTTGGATTTGCGCATAAAATTGATTCGTCCCCTAGTTCCCAGACCTTTCCATCAAGAGTTGTCACCTTTGATCCTGCTTCCTTATTTATTACAGCGGCTGCGCTCAAATCCCAAGGCTCCAGATGACTTGAGTAATAAGCATGGATTTTTCCAGATGCGACAAAGGCTAATGGAAGTGTTGCGCAACCAAGGGTTAAAACATATCTTACTCCCTCCGGGATTAAAATTTTTCTATGAAAATCTAGTGTATTCGTTCTTTTTTCGTGCCCATATTCAGCACCAATTATGGCCTTAGACATTTCTGTTAGAGTAGATGTTTTTATTGGAGTTCCATTAAGGGTTGCTCCATCCCCCTCTAAAGCAGCGTATAATTCATTCCTTAACGGAGCATAAATAACTCCAAGAATTGGCTTCTTTCCCCTGCAAAGCCCAATACTTACACTAAAATGATCGCTAGTCATATAGGTGTATGGGATAGTTCCATCTAATGGATCAACAACCCAAGTATATTCCGATTCTACTTCTTTTGCTTTTTCTTCCTCTGAAATGATATTGTGATCTGGAAAGTTCCTTGCTATAGCATCCCGTATAAGATTATCACTATCTACATCTGCTAAAGTTTTGAGATCTGTCAGATCTGAAGAGTGTGAAGAGTCAATGATCTTTACGTGGTTATAATTACTCATCAATATCTCGCCTGCTTTTCTTGCTGTTTCAACTGCGAAATCACATGCGTAATCTAAATTAAGAGACCTCATCGTGCATAGAACTCCTTTATTTTATCGCACACATATTCTATCTGCTCTCCAGAGATTTCCGGGTAGATTGGAAGGCTAAGAATCTGCTCTGCATGCCTCTCTGCAACAGGGAAGTCTCCCTTCTTATGCCCAAGGAATTGGTATGCCTCTTGCAAGTGCAAAGGAATAGGATAATAAATTTGTGTGGCAATTCCAGCATTATCAAGGAATGTCGCGAGGGCATCTCTATCCTGTGCCCTTATCGTGTATACATAATAGATGTGCTTATTTCCTTCCCTCTCTTTTGGAACCTGCACTCCCGGGATTTCTGAGAGCAGCTCATTGTAAAGTGCTGCATTTCTTCTTCTCTGCATGATCCAGTCATCTAAGTGCCTTAGCTTTACACGCAGAACAGCCGCCTTCATGGCATCAAGCCTATAATTAAGGCCGATGAGCGAATGCTCATATTTTCCCCCTATGCGATCTGATCTACCATGATCTCGCAATTGCCTTGCTTTGCGTGCGAGTGCCTCATCATCTGTAACTATTGCGCCTCCATCTCCGATTGTGCCGAGAACTTTTGCCGGAAAAAAGCTAAAGCATCCGATATCAGCGACAGGTGTTTTCCATCCCTTGTATTCTGCACCTGCAACCTGTGCTGCATCCTCGATCACGAGCAAGTTCCTTTCAGCAGCAATCTCCATAATCCTATGCATATCTGCGGCCTGCCCATATAAATCAACAGGAATGATCGCTTTTGTATCTGGAGAGATGCTCTCCCTTAGATTTTCAGTCGACATCAAGTAATAATCATCGACATCAGCAAATTTTATCTTGTTATCGCATAAGTGGATTGCTTCGGCAGTCGCAGTGAATGTATTTGGAACTGTTACGATTTCATCCCCTCGCTTGAGCTTGCCATTACTCATGCTCGCAAGAAGAGCGAGATGCAGGGCACTAGTGCCGGAAGAGACAGCTACGGCATGTTTCTTCCCGCAATAGGAAGCGAATTCCTGCTCAAAAGAAGAGACTTCTTCTCCGCCGATGAACCTGCCGCTTTCCATGACTCTCTGCATGGCATCTGCAAGTTCCCCTTTTATGCTTTCATGCTGTGCNNAGCATTCTTACCAATTTTTACCCCAGGAGAGACAATCACCCCCATACCTAGCTTTGCCTTAGCTCCGATCTCGCACCCGAAGACAAATTCTTTTGCTCTTACCGATGCAGGATATTTTGCGTTCGCTAGCATGACGCCAGGACCAATCCAGCATCCTTCTTTTAGAATGCTATTTTCGAAAATCAAGGCAGATGTGTGCACCCTAACCCTATCCCCGATTACACAATTAAAGGCGACGTGAGAATAAGAGCCGACGCTCACATTATCCCCTATGCGATTATCCTCTCTTACCAATGTATAGTGCCCTGTATGGAAATTGTTCCCGATCTTATTTCCAGCATAGATTACCGTATGCGATCTTATGACGGCATTGTCTCCGATTTCCGTCGCAAGCTCTCCCTCTCCTTTTCCCGCAGGAGGCAGGCCTATTGTAACGAAATCCCCGATCTTTGCATTATTTCCGATCTTAACGTTAGGATAAATCTTATGAGTCATTTCCCCTTGCCTTCCTTTCTGCTTCGAGTCCACATTCCGAGCCTTGTGCTCCCAGCGCTGAGCCCCAAGCTCTTGGATGGGGGAGAAGATATATAAGTTTTTTGAGAATCATGACCTTGCAAATGGCGGCAACATTTCTACTTGGATTTGATGTTGGATGCTCACGGCATTCGAGCTCTTTAGAGGATACTCTAGGCGTTCTTGAAAGGATGAACCACTTGATGGATGAGGCCGAAGTGCAGAGAACCTACTTCATGCTGGGGAATTTTGTAGAGGAGATGGCCGGTAGATTCAACTCCGGAGAGCTGGATAAATATTTTGGCCTTTCAAGTCCCCTTGCAGATGTACAGAGCCATACTTATTCTCACAGGGCATGGATGAGCCTACCGACAAGACCGGATGTGGCACCTGCATCCACTCAAGAGATAAGCGCAGAATTAGATATGGCTAGAGGGATCATCAAAGATAAACTCGGAAGAGATGTTATCGGAGTAAGAACACCTTATGGATACTACAAAGGACTTGAAGAGTACCCAGAAATTGTTGGGGTGTTAGTTGAAGCCGAATACAGATATGTTAGTTCTGATCTAAGAGATAAAGATTGGGGAATTTGTCCCGGTTTTCAAGATGGAGATGCGCTAAGACAGCCAAGGGATTACTGGGGCTGGCCATTATTGGAAATTCCCTCCCACGGATGGCAGGATTCTGCATTTGCAGGATCAAAAACCGCGGGTGTGCCTCAATTCGATCTGTGGGAGAAATCAAAATTGGAAGTGTATGCAATTTCACACTATGGAGAATTGATGCTTGAAGCAAAGAAAATTTCAAAAAGTAATGGAAATAAGGAAATTTTTGTCGGGAGCTGTTTCCATCCATTTGCGATGGCAAGTTATGATAAAGATCTAAGAATCTTAAGCGGATTGATTGATTTTGCGAAAAAGAATGAAGTGCACGTCGCAGGATACAGTAGTTTAGTCTTCGGGGCAGGCTAGCGCATAGGCAGCTCTACAGGCATCCCGAGCTCAGCGCTCTTCTTCGCAGCAAGAATTATCTCAACAGCTTTTCTGCCATCACTGCCGATTGTAGAATTATGGGCCTTACCTGTAAGCACATCAAGGACTTGTCTATAGTACTTGTCATGGTTTGCAGAACTTCCCTGGTAGAATCCATAATCATTAG
This sequence comes from Nanobdellota archaeon, assembly GCA_013331945.1. Lineage (GTDB taxonomy): Archaea > Nanobdellota > Nanobdellia > Pacearchaeales > UBA12030 > UBA12030 > UBA12030 sp10106u. The sequence goes on along the minus strand of DUFK01000027.1, from coordinate 8,790 downwards.
GCCTGTGCTCTTCTTTCAGCACTGGAGATTCCATCCCCTCGACATTCCAGTGCTCTATCTCATTGATGTATCTTCCTCCGATCTTTACACTTCCGCGAGTACCAAGAACTGTAACTGAGCTTTCCATGTTCTTATCGTAGACGCAGGTTGTAAAATTTATATTCCCGATAGCCCCATTCTCAAATTTCAGGAGAACATTTCCAGTATCCTCGGTCTCAATATCATGCTTGAATGTTCCCATCTGAGAGTATACGCTTTTAACATTCCCCCCAAACCAGTGCATCAAGTCCACAAAGTGGCTGGATTGGTTCATCAATGCGCCACCGTCAAATTCTTTCGTTCCTCTCCATTGTGCCTGCTTATAATAAAGATCCGTCCTATTCCAAAGCACGTTTGCATTGATCATGTAAACTCGCCCGAGTTTTTCCCCGTCTATCGCTTCCTTAAGGATCCTTACCGGCTCATTATGCCTATTCTGCTTCACTACAAAAAGCCTTACATTATTCCTCGAACATGCGCTTATCATCGCATCACAATCTTCCAAAGAAAGAGCCATTGGCTTTTCGCATACAACTTGTTTCTTTGCATTTGCGGCGGCAATGGTCTGTGCAGCATGCATGCCAGAGGGAGTGCATATCGAAACTACATCAATCTCTCCATCTTTCAGGAATTCATCGTAATCATAGTACGCTTTCACTCCAAACTTGGAGGCAAATTCATCTGCCTTTTGTTTGATAGGATCGCATACAGCAACAAGTTTTGCGTCTGAAAGAGAGGAGAGAACATCGCAATGCCTAATTCCTATGCTTCCGCATCCTACGATTCCAAAATTGTACTCTTCCTTCATGTTCTTTTTGATGCCTTTGCCTTCATTTTCTCAATGTCTTTTTATGATCTTGTTGAGGAGCTCCAGATACTTATCTCCTATCTCCTTCCAAGAATAGACTCGTAAATCTTTTATACTTTTCCCAAGTTTTCTCCTCAAAGTGGCATTGCGCATTAGGGCAACAAGACCCTCGCGCAAGTCTTCTGTTATGTATGCTGTCTGCATGTGCGTCAAAAAGTAACTCACTCTGCCCTTGTAGGCCAGAACTGCCTTTCCGGCCGCCGCGAATTCGTACATCTTCAAGTTTTCCTGGTCGTTTGCAATCACACAGATATCTGCGGCCCTGATGTAAGCCCCAATCCTTGCATGGGGGATCCTTCCGAGGAAATGCACGTTCTCGTTCTCTTGGGCAATGTTTTGAAGCTCTTTTGTCGGCTCTCCGATGATGTAGAGCTCGCATTTTAGTCTCTTAACTGCCTCAATAATCCTGTCAACTCTTTTGTATGGGGATAGTTCTCCTATGTAAAGGACTGAGAATCCGCTCAAATTCGCTGGTTTCAGTCCTAGATTTAATTCAACTCCGTGAAGGATCAGATGCGCCTTTTTCCCATAAGCCTCGCACTTACTCGCCAAGTATCTGCTTGGAGTTGTTATGAAATCAGAATTCTCGATAGAATATTTTTCCAGGAAGGCGATTTTCGCGAGACCGTGCTTCGGTCCAAGAATCTCTGTCCAATAGTCGTTCCAGTCGTGCACTAGGGGACAAGAGATAAGACCCATCCTTTTGCACAAAGCGACTAGAAAACCCGGCACTGGACCGACGGTTATGATGATGTGTGGCTTGAATAAGTGATAATGCAGCAAGAATTTTTTCCATTCTCCACGCGTAACATGCAAAACTTTATGGCCTCTTGCTTCGAGATGCGTCGGGATGAAGTGCCATCTACCGGTATCCTGCTCACGGAAAGATTTCTTCGCCTGATCAATGAGTAAAATTCTCATTTTCCCTAGCCACTCGTAGCTCTGCTATAATTTCTATCTACCACTTATAGCCAATAACGCTACCCCCACTAAAATCACCAGAATGCCAAACCATTTAAACCCATTCATTTTTTCCCCCAAATATTTCTGTGAAAGAAGACATACCCAGATGTACGTTGTAGAAACTATGGGGAACAATATCGAAAGTTCGCCTAGCTTTAACGCGTTCAAGTAGATGATGGTGGAGATTGCGTAAAACCCCATCCCTATGAGAAAATATCTATTAAATAGGGATTTAAGGTTAAAGGATAGACTGGAAGAAGCTTTTTTTAATGCTATCGCGCCGATGGCACCTATGACTGTTGAAAGAATGACGATAAATATGGGCATGAAAATGTTTGGCATTTTATTCTCCTCCTATCCCTATGAGGGTTACACCGATAAAAATCGCGGCCACACCTAAGAGCTTCATCTGTGTTAAAGGCTCATTTAGGATGAAATTTGAAAGAAGGACTACCCAAATATAACTCAGGGCAAGTATAGGATACAAAACCGAGAGCTCTCCATGCTTGAAAGCCTTTACTACTAAAAGAAGTGCAAAGCCATATAACAAAAGGCCCATAAGAAGCTGATAGTTCAATACGCTTGAAATGCTCGTTATATCTCCGACACCACTTTTTAAGAATATTTGACCTACAGCTGTGAATACTGTGCTTACTAGAATAAAAAGGACTGCGCTGAAAGATGTTATTCTCTCCTTTCTTTTTGCTTTTTTCATTTTGCAAGCATCCTTTTGATGTATAAAATGTCTTCTTTCCTTATGCCTTTAATCAGGAACAAGGCAAGGCCGTAGACCACTGCGGCTCCAAGTGCTTCGATGGTCCAATAAATAACTGTGTTCGGCAGAACGTTCATTGCGAGAATTAAGAAAGCGGACATGATTATGCTTGCGACAAGTGGCTTGAAGATGGATGACGCATCTGGCTTTAGGCCAAGTTTCTTGGCGGCCATAAAACCCATCGCAAAGCCAAATGCAAACCGGCTGATGAATGTGGCTATCGCAGCCCCAATCATTCCAAGAGAGACATCGATGGAGATAAAGTATCTGATGAGGATTAAGTTCAGGACTACATTCAATGTCGCTGCTATAGCGACTAATTTTGTCGGCACTTCTGGTTTCTCTTTGGCCTGGAAAATCGCGGGAAAGTAGGAGAAAAGAGCCAGGTCTATGATCATGAAAGACAATAGCCTGAGGGGCATGGCTGCCTGCAAGTATTCTTGACCGAAAAGAAGGCTTATAATTGGAACAGACATGATTGCAACTCCGAATGCGAGCGGGAAGGCCAGTATGGAGGAAAAATGGAAGATTTTTCTGAACAGATTTTGCAGCTCTTTCCCTTCAAGCTGTGTAAAGAATGGAAATAATACCAGGTAAAACAGTAACAGACTCCCTATAGAAGTTGAGATGGTATAAGCTGCCCTGAAGAATCCCACATACTCTACCGGAACCATGGCTCCGAGAATGATTGTATCTATGTAGGTAAAGAATACACCCGGGAGTATACCTATAATCAAGAGTAAGGAGAACCTCAAGAGCCTTTTCTTATCGATCCATTTCTCTCTTCCGGAAAATAAGAAAGAGTAATTTTTCCGCAAGAAATATATGGTGACTATTAGTGCTATTATGGATGCGATGGTGAGGGCGAGGAATAGGCCCACTACTTTCAGTTTAACCGAGAAGGCCAGTATGGCTATGGGTGTGAGAGATATCCTTAAAATTTGGATGATAGACTCCTTTATAGTATAAAATTTTACGACTTTTATTGCAAAAAAAGTGAATGTCAAGAAATCTAGTATTGTTACAATAAATAGATAGAAAGAGGAGGCCCAAATAGGGAATACAAGAGCTGGATTTTTGAAGAGATATATGGAAATAGGCTTTGCAAGGAGGAATAATGCTAGAGAGAAAGCAAATGCCAGCAATAATTTAAACTTGAGCAAGTACCTGAAGTAACTTCTTGCAAGAGTCTTATCTTTTTTTCCAATCGAATCTGAAACGTATCTTATCAATGTCTGTCCCAATCCGAAATCTGCAAATGTGAGGGCGATGAGCATCAGAGAAAGAGTCAAGCTGTAGATACCGAAAAGCTCTGGAGAGAGCATACGCGCGATAATTATAGTGAATACTAATCCTCCAGCCCTATTGATGAGGGTTGAAAGGGAGTGTTGGAGGCTATTTCTAAGAACAGATTTACCTATGTTTTCACTCTTGGATTTTTTCATAATGCGTTGATTACTCGATTCAGTGCCTTTGCCCGCTCTACTCCTACCTTACATTCAGTCCTTCAGCACGCCCTTGACCATCTCTGAGAATGCTGGGCGTGTGATGAGTACTCCTGCTGTGATTCCGATGATGGTCGTTATTGCGAATCCCTTCAAAAGGCCTGCGCCAGCCCATGTCAGGGGCAGCATCGCGACAAAAACAGTTGCGAATGCACCGAGGATTATGAAAAATGCTCGTTTCATCTTCTCCTTCCAGCCATGAATCTTCCCGAGCTTGATCTCATCGATTATGACTATCTGATCGTCAACCCCTGTTCCAATTGCGCCAAGAATTCCTGCTATGCTTGCGAGATCGAGATTCCACTTGATTAGTGATGCGACACCAAGTGTAATGATGACTTCGCTAACCATAGTGAACAATATTGGCATGGTAAGTGATATTTGCCTATAACGAATGAATATGACAGCTGCTACTGCGAGGAAGGAAAGAAGTGTGACGAGCAGTATATTGCTAGTCAATTGCTCGCCGATTGTCGGAGAGACACTATCTAGTTTTTCTATCTCAAGTTTGAACGGCAGACTTCCAGTAATCAAGATAGTCTGGAGCTTGTTCATATTCGCCTGTGCGTCTTTGATTGCATCTTCTCTCGCCAGGCCAGCTCCGCTTCCGCTGACAGCGATCTGCGTCGTAACTACTCCCTTCAGATCTTCAGAGATGAAAAGAGAATCTGTAAGTTTATCATCGACGTAAAGATCGAGCTTTTTATCCAAGTATCCTGAATTGGAAAGATTCGTGGAAAGGTTCCCAGTTATCCCGGCATGCCTTTTTGCAGCCTCTTCACTCAGATAAAGAGTAAACTGGAAGTTGCAGACATCTTGCCCTGCAGAAGAGAAGCATTCCGATATTCCGGCACAGCTTGGGTCGAATCTGCACACAGAAGTTATATCTCTCTTACCACCGATGAAGACAACATCGCTGCCGATTTTTGCTTCAAATTTACCTTGGCTCCCTATGAGCTCGCGTAAGTCTTCTGGAGTTGCTCCTGCAATTTCGACAAGCATGAATTTATTTCCATCTAGATCCTTCACTGGCCTTACCCTTACATCCGATAACCCATAGACATTGAATCTGTTTTCAGTTATAGAAATGAGATTTGCAAGTTCATCATCTGTAATTTCCTTCTCCGGCTTGACAAGAGCCCTGCTTCCGCCACTTAAGTCAAAACCTGTCCTGATATTGCTTTTAGGAATATCCGCAGCCACTATCGCCGGCTCGCCTTTTGCAAAGAAAGTGTACTCTGCATTGCTCGTTTTTGTTTTGATGCTTATCCTATTCATCTCAGTCATATTCAAGGACGATATCGCCTCGGAGTAGTCGCTTAGACTATTCACCTGGTTTCCATTAAACTCCTTTATGATTTCACCAGCCTTCAAACCAGATTGATACGCAGAGGAATTGAACTCAACACCCTTGACTAAGACTCCATTTTCAAATGATGGTCTGATGGCTATAAGAGAAAGTACTAGGATGATTATCAACATCCAAAATTTCCAACCGAATTTTAGTTTCATTTTGTTTTTAGTTCACTATTATTCCTTACTTCTTCTCTATTTTATCTAAATATATCTTAAGTATGGACGCATTAAACATCCATGTGTTTATTGTGTCGAAGAGTAATCCTATCGTCAATATCAAGAATATTTCTTTAAGTATTGGAGATAGGACGAAGATATAAGCGATGAGGAAAGCGGCGAAGCTTGCGAATGTCATTGTCAGGCCCGTTTTCATGGCTTCTGTGAATCTTTCGTAGAATGGCTTCTCTCTTCTCTTCAGGACTCTGGCTGTGAGCAAGATGTCAGTATCTACACTGTATCCTATCAGCATCAAGAAAGCAGCAATTCCTGCGGTAGATATCTTTACATCAAGAATGCTTAGGACTGTGAATGTCCCAAGAATATCAGCGAATGCCGCGAAAATTACCGCGAATGCCGGTACGAAAGCTCTGAAGAGGATGATAACGACTACGGCCATGAACAAGAATGCAATTATCACTGCTTTAATCAATTGGGAAGAGAATGTTTTTCCAAGAGAAGAGCCTGTAATCTCAACTGCCGAATTCTTCTCATCGATTCTGATTCCGAGCTGTTTGGAAACTTCTCCTTTAATAGACTCTAGATCAGAAGCAGTAGCCTGCAGTTCAAAAACAAGTCCGACTTGCCTTCCACTTCCGACCCCACTTAGCTTGCGGACTGTGACTTCCCCGAATTTTTCTGAGAGGACTCTTTCAAGGTCTACGAGCGAAACCTGTTCCCTGTAATTAACTGTTAGCGTTACTCCACCAGTCAAACTTACATCCCTCTTGATGATATCTTCGCCACGGGCATATTTTAACCCGAGGAACAGCAGAGATAGCACTACGAGGATGAGGGGGATATAGAGAAGCGTCTTATAGTGCTTCTCGTAAAATTGAGCTCCATTAAATTTCAGCTTTATTCCGCCAAGGCCCTTGCCATTGCCTTCCTGTGCCTGGGTCTGGCCTAGGTCAACATATTTTTCCTCTTCCATCATCATTCCTCCAAATACAGATTTAAATATTTAGTGCTATAAGGAAAGGTTTTTTAATTTGGCTCTTTTCGCAAGTGTAGGCGTCAGTGGTCCAATGGTTAAGACCTCAGCCTTCCAAGCACCTTTTTGCAAGCAAAAAGCTGCACCAAAAAGATAAGAGGAGAGCTGATAATCTGGGTTCGAATCCCGGCTGGCGCATTGCACCTTCTTTGCGAAAGAAGCTGCACCAAGAAAGGAGAAACATGGGGAAAAAAGAGAGGGAAAGGGTTTTGATTCTGTGCTCGCATGCAGATGACGAGATAATCTCTATGGGTGGAACCATCGCCAAGTATGTCAAAGAGAGGAAAAAGGTCAAGATTGTCATCTTTACTTCGGGAGAGAAATCCTCGCCATGGCTAAAAGAAGGAGTCATTACTAGGAGCAGGATAAAGGAAAGCGAGGCCGCGAGCAAGCTGCTTGGTTGCAAAGTTGAGTTCCTAGGGATTCCAGACGCGAAAGTCAAGGAGAATCTAGAACTAGCTGCCGGAGAGGTAAAAAGGATTCTGCGTGAGTTCAATCCGCACAAGATATTCACACATACGAAGTATGATGCACATCCAGATCATAGGGCTGTTTTCTATGCACTGGAGAAGGCCTTGAATGGTCGCGTGAGGAAGCCGAAGATATTCACATTTATGATCTGGGGATTGTTCAATCCAAATGACTCTGCTACTTTCTACGTCAGGACAGATGACTATTTTGAAGATAAGATCAAGGCCCTGCAGGTCTTCAAGACCCAGAAGCTCATTGTTGCCCTCTTTTACCTGCCGATGTTTATCCGTGACAGGCTTGGCGGGATAAGGAATAAATGTAAATATGCGGAGACATTTTATGTAGAAAATGCGTAATATCTTGTTTTTTGTTACAGGAATAGGATTTGGAGATGCTGTTAGAGAATACGCTATCATAAAAGAGCTAAAGAAGAAAGAAGATGTGAGGATCAAGATAGCGGCCTATGGCATGTCTAAGTTGTTCTTCGAACATAAATTTCCGATTGTAGGTATAAGGGGGTTCAATGCCGCTTCTAGTAAGTTCAATCTTGAATCCAACAATTTTATGAAGAGTAATGCGGCGTTGCCGTTGACTTGGAATTCCCAAGTTAAACAATTACAAGAAGAGACTAAAAAGTTTAATCCGGATTTAGTTGTGACCGACTTTGAGCCACTGGGAGTAATGTTTGCGAGGAAAACAAAAAGGAAGTTCGTAGAGGTATTTGGAGTTGAGCCTAAGAGCTTCGAGGAGTTCTGGAGGCAGAAAAAAAGGCCGATATTTCATAAGCTTCAGGCCAATTTCCTAAGGGGGATGTATAACGCTGGGAATCTGTATGGCGAAGGGGTTATTGTCCCGTCTATAAATAAGGAGAAACAATTTGGAAAATTCAAGTTCGTAAACTTAATTGTCAGGGAAACTGGGAAGGGTAATAGACTCGGGAAGGGTAAGATAGTGATAATGTTGGGTGGTTCTACTTTCGGAGTCGCACTCGGAAAGATACTTTTGAAAGTTCTTCCTAAGATAGACAAGGAGTTTGTTATGTTCGGGTTTGAAAGCCCAAAAGAGAAAATAAGCAATGTTGAGTTTATCACTATCAAAGAAAATGCACAAGAGTACGTCAAGAATTCGTCAGGAGTTATAACCCTGGCAGGGCATTCTACGATAAGCGAAGCTCTCGCATTCGGAAAACCAATCCTTTCATTCCCGATACCAAATCACATCGAGCAGGAATATAACGGGTATGTACTGAAGAAAAACAACCTCGGGATGGTTAAAGAGTATGGTGGGGAGATAAGAGAAGAATTCTTGATTGGGTGTATAAAAGAATTCTTGGATAAGAGAAAGATCATTGAGAAGAACGTCGAGAAAGCCAAGATAAAAAGCAATGGTGCAGAGCAAGCTGCGAAGATCATCTCTGATATCCTGCGATAAGATTTATCCATTCCCCAGCCTCTCGGCCTTTGCCCATTATCGAGTCTATAGAATATATCGCGACTCTCTTCATGCCCAGGCTTTTTACGAAATCTATATCTTCTTTGAGTTCTCCTATCTTTTGATAAGTTCCCTCTCTTTTTAAGATTCCAGTTCCGATTAGACCAAGAGA
>DUFK01000011.1 GCA_013331945.1 Nanobdellota archaeon | reverse complement strand
AGCCGAAGGCTGATGGGCGAAGAGTTCCTAGGCGAGCCGACGAAAGGTTTATATATCATAAATAGTGATAATATTATCATAAATAGTGATAATATGAAAATTGAATTAAAAATTGTTGATTTGTTGGCAAGGAATATAGACAGAAAATTTACTATAAACGAAATAGCAAAATCCTTGAAGGGATATTATTCGTTCGTCCACAGAACTGTTAATAAATTATTCAATGACAGTGTAGTTACCAAAGAAAAGGCTGGCAAATCATATCTTTGTTCTATAAATTTATTTGCTGAAAAAACAATCGCATTGGTAAATCTAAGTGAAATTGAAAAGAAAGATGATTTTTACAATTCAAATAAAGAGCTAAAAGTAATATTAGGGGATTTTGTTGAGTCTGCGAAATCAACAGTTAATCCGATTTCAATTGTTCTGTTTGGCTCATTTGCCAAAGGCACAGCGACAAAGGAGAGTGACGTTGATATTCTGCTGATAAGCAAAACAAAAGAGGGAATAGATAAAATAACAAAAGAGATATACGCAAAATATGGCAAAGAGATTAATGCTGTAGTGATGGCTTCGCAGGATTTTAAAAAACAAAAAGATAAAGCCCTAATCAAAGAAGTTGTAAAAGATCATTATGTTTTGTACGGTGTAGAAAAATTTGTAAATTTGGTGTTCAAATGAAAGCTAAAGATATGATTGTAAAGTCAATGATGAGAGCCAAACAAGAAAGAGGTCTTAGGGTATCCAAGCCGAACAATTACTTAAGCGAAGGCCATATCAGGAAAGCAGACCATAATCTGATAGTTATGACGGATTTGAGCAAACTTGGCCATAAGGATTGGGTTGTCACATCTGCGTACTATGCGATGTATCAGTCAGCAATGTCTTTACTCACAAAAATAGGATTGGAGAGCAAAGACCACGCTACAACTGTGGCGGTCCTGGAACATTTCTTTGGAGAGCAGATAAGCAAAGAGCTGATAGGCAATTTCAATGAGTTAAAGGAAAGGAAAGACAAGATTGAAGCCATAACAATAAGCGAGAAATATATTGACTATCTGTGGAAAATCAAGCGGGCAAGAGAGACAGTTCAGTATGGCATCTCTATAAACTACAAAGAAACAGATATTGTAATGAGAAATGCGAGAGAGTTTGTAAGCAAGATAAGGCTTGTTTTGAATGAACTGAATGATAAACTGATTGAGTTTATTGGTAAAAAGATAAATGAACTGCAAGCTCTTGCGCGAGGTTAGAAAAAATTGCCGCATTCTCTTGAGGCATGTGATCGTGGGAATGCGGAATTCTGAATTCTGCGACTAACGTATGTGATTTAACGAAGTCGTCGAAGGCGATTTGGGAAAGCGGAGCGCAACCGAATGGGACCGTTAACCCTTACGCAAGAAATCCACTCATTTTAGTGTGCGGAGGATGTCATTCTCTTTCTCAAGAAAGTCAATTGCTTCTTTAGAGTTTTTCACGCAAAGAATTTGCTCCGGGGCCAATTTTTTATAGAAAGTGTTTGCTTCTTCGTATAAACCAATTAGAATTATCTTTTTCCCGGGTTTAATTGCAAGACTGATTTCTGATGATGTTCCAGAATCAATTCCGCAAACGATGACAATATCGCTTGATAATACATTAATATAGTTCCTGCCACTACTCATATTTGTAATAATCGGAATATCCAGAAAATCAGAAAAAAGTTCTTTTTCATCAGTAGGTAGAACTCCTATTGTAAGTCCATTATTTTCTTTTGCGCCTTTTAATGCTTCATTCATTACTCCTTTATTTCTGCCTCCTGTCAAAGTAACCCACCCCTTTTTAGCACAAAATGCTCCAATCTCATAAGCATTCTTTAAATCAGTTTTGCTTGCACTAGAACCAGGTCCCATCACTCCAATAATTTTCTTAAGCATAATTTAGATATATTGTCATTATTTAATAATCTTCCGCCTTTGAGTGGGGATTGGAAATAAGCCATCGCTATTGCTGATAACGTATGCGATTAGGAGAAGTGCTTTAAGTCAAAGACATTAAAGCATTTCCCCGAAGGGCGAAGCGGAGTGCAACGGAGCGGAGTTCTAATCGCTGTTCTACGAGTTGAGGGAATGCAGTGACCGAGACCAAGCCAGAATGCAATGTCCCGAAGGGCTGGCGCAGAGTCGTTTTGCCACACATGAATTATTTTTATTCCAAATCAATTGCAAAACGATTTTGTAGAACAACTATTAAGCGAGATAAACATTCGCTTAATAATATAATCCGGAATAAAAATCTGTAAAATCATTCTTGACATGTGCTGTAAGTTCGAGAACAACTTTTATAAGATACTTTTCCTTTGCTCTTTCATGCGCTACTCCATCCTTGCAGAAACCTATGAAAGGCTTGAGGCCACCCCAAAAAAGCTGGAGAAGGCAGATGTCCTTGCAGAGCTCTACACGAAATGCAAAAAGGAAGAGCTTGCTCTTGTTGTGCGCCTTTCGCAGGGATATCTTGGTTTCGACTTGGGCATTGCACGTCAGATGATAAAGGAAGTTGTAAAGAAAGCCTATGGTGTTTCGGACTCGGAGGTTATGCATAAATTCAAGGAAACTGGTGATCTTGGTTCTGTTGCCGAGTATTTTGACAAGCACAGGAAACAGCGTTCTCTTGCTCACAAGGAACTTTCGGCAGAGCATGTCTATGAGACTCTTAGGAAACTTCCATCCCTGTCTGGAGGAGGGAGTGTAGAGCGCAAAATATTTTCTGTCGCAGAGCTTTTGAGCAATGCATCTCCTCTTGAAGCGCGCTACATCGTGCGCACGGTTCTTGGCGAGTTGAGGATGGGCGTCGCCGCTGGCATCATCCGCGATGCGATAGCAAAAGCGTTTTCGCAAGATGTTAAGGAGCTCGAAAGAACATTTGATTTTCTTGGAGATTATGGAAAGGTTGCAGAGCAAGCTGCCTCTGGGAAACTTAAGGCAGAGATAGAAGTAGGAAGGCCTGTGCGCGTAATGCTCGCTGATCGCTCTCCCGGGTTGCGAGAGGCCTTGGAGGCATTTGAAAATCCTGCACTTGAATTGAAGTACGATGGGTTCAGGATGGCGATACATAAGGAAGGAAATGAGATCTGGCTTTATTCTCGCAGAAATGAGAATGTGACGAAGCAATTCCCAGAAATCGTGGAACTTGCCCGCAAGCATCTGAATGCACGCGAATGCATTGTAGAAGGCGAGGTGCTGGCAGTAGATGCTGATAGAAAGCCTCTTCCATTCCAGCGCTTGAGCAGGCGCATCCAGAGAAAGCATGACATAGAAAAGATGGCGAAAGAGATTCCAGTGCAGATGAATTTCTTTGATATCATTTACTTGAACGGGAAGAATCTGATGCATGAAAAGTTGCGCACGCGCTGGGAACTTCTGAAAAAAATGGTGCGCGAGGTGAAGGGCAAGTTCCAGCTTGCAGAGCATCTTGAGACGAAGAACTTGCGAGAGGCAGAAAAATTCTACAGATACTCGTTGAATCAGAGACAGGAAGGACTAATTGTAAAAAATCTTGAGGCAGTATATCAGCCCGGTAAGCGAGTAGGCTATTGGCTTAAGGTAAAGCCGATCCTTGAGCCTCTTGATCTTGTTGTTGTCGGCGCAGAATGGGGCGAAGGAAAAAGGGCGAGATGGCTCGGTTCCTTGCATCTTGCATGCAAAGGGAATAAGGAGCATGGAAAATTCCTGGAGACAGGAAAAATGGGGAGCGGCCTTTCAGAAGAGCAGATGGAAGTGCTCACCAAGAAGCTAAGGCCCCTGATTCTTGAAGAACATGGAAAGAATGTGAAGCTCAAGCCCCTGGTTGTCGTGGAAATAGGCTATGAAGAGATACAGCGCTCGCCGAAGTATCCTACCGGTTTCGCTCTTAGATTCCCGCGCCTCTTGCGCATCCGAGACCCAGAAGATAAAGGCCCTGAGGATGTCAATACACTCGGGGATGTAGAGCGCTTCTTCAAGATCCAGAAGAGGGCTTCGGGGAAGGGGAAGGTTCAGAAGGCGAAATAGATTTATAGTTTTCTTTCCCCAATTTTTTATGACTAAGCCAAAGTACACTCGTGAAGAAAAGACAGCTTTTCTTAAAGGAACATTTCCAGACTATGAGACTTTGATGTCATTAAGGAAGGGGCTGATTTTCTCTATCGAAAGAAAGGGGGGTGTGGAAGAAAAAGAAAAACTTGATGAGGTAATTTTACTCTCTTTAGGAGAGAGTGCCAAGAGGATTTTCAATGAAGAAGGTGATATCTCACTTCAACATATCCAGGAAGAACATTCCGGGCTTGATCGGGCTGCTAGAAACTTGCTGGAAAGAAAAGATAGGAAAAGTCCCTGGCAACAAGTATGCGAGAGCGCTGGTCTTGTCTATCCTTGCAAAAAGTATAAAGAATGGTCTCTTGCCAAACTTCTGGAGACTATTGGGGTCTCAAATGAAGACTTCAGCAAGATTAGGCACAGTGCCAGAAAATTTAATGGAAGCAACCTCTATGAAGTCTCGAAGTGTCATCTTGGAACGTTTGGGAAATTAGCAATCCTTTCAGGAATAGATTACCTTAAATTCCCAAGGGTTGAAAAAGTAAAATATCAATTCAGAGGAGAAGATTTTGAGAAGCTCATCAAAGATGAAAGCCCTTTCTACAGCCAAAAAGTAGCCTGCATCTTCAATGCCTTCGCATTGCAGTACTACAAGCAGGAAGCAGAAGGAAGAATGGGCCGGAATCAGGAAGAGGGCCTGGAAGGATGTTTGATTAACAGGCAAACGGCCTTTTTTAATGACCCCTCCATAACTCTTTCTCAAGCCCAAAAACAAGAGGGGATGGGGGGGATGGGGGATTCACATTTCTATGTATCCATGTCTCTGGCAGGAGCTCCAAACAAGTTTTACAGGCAAAGCTTTTACTTTTCTGCCGGGAAAGCAATCAGAGAAGCAGACCTTGCGATAGACTTCTTCGACTACTTGGCCACAAGCATGCGAGTCCTTGACCAAAAGCTCCAGTATGGGACTAGGGCTCAAAGTAAGTAAAACATTCGGAAGTACGCACGCGAAGCGAAATAGATTTATACTTTCCTCCTATGCTCTTTCGATGCCAGCCCGCAGAAAATATTCCTCTAGTGACCTCGATAGGCTTTTGGACTCGACATTTCCAGATTATGAAACTTTAGTTGGGGAGAACGAATCTAACCGGGTTTTAGTGGGTATAATAAAAAAGAAAGGTAATGATGACCAGAAAAGAAGGCTGAAAGAGATTCTCAGAACTGCATTGATAGGCTCTGTTAGGAAGTTGGATGATGATGAGCTCAAGCTAAGTTACGCATTGAAGAACCATAAATATCTCGAAAAGGCGTGTCGAGCTCTTTACTCTGGCGCTGATGAGAAAAGTCCGTGGAGATTACTGGTTGAGGATGCCGGGAGAGTTTATCCTTGCAGACAGCACAAACATTGGACCCTCAAGACTCTGCTTGATGAGATTTCTTCTCTCGGGGAAAACCCAAGGGAATCTTATCCTGAAATCGGAGAGAGGAGGATAGAGAACATCCGTAAACGTTCTGAATCCTTCTCAGGAAACTTCGGTAAGGCCGCGATTCTCGCGGGTGTGGATTTTCTCAGGCTCGATAGGATTGATGGAAGATGGAAAAGTATGTATTCTTTTACAGCCGAAGATATAGAAAAAGTAGCAGCAGATATGAGCCTCTCTTACGGCGAAAAAGTAGCCTGTACTTTCAATATTTTTGCTTTGCAGTATTATGAATTGGAAGCGCGGGGAAGGATGAGCAGGAGCAAAAGTGATATTGAAGGATACTCAATCCGCAAGCAGGAAAGCTTCTTCGACAGGCCAAACATCTATGTATCTACTCTTCAAAGGAATGGAGAGGCTCCTGGATTCTCAGTCTCCATGTCCCTTGAAGGCACAGTCAATACCTTCTACAGGCAGAACTTCTCTTTCCACTCAATCTATGGAGTGAAAGAGGCAGATTTTGCTATAGGCTTCTTCCACTATATTGCGACAAGCATGCGAGTCCTTGACCAAAAGCTCCAGCACAGAGCCTAAGATCAATAGCTCCCCGCTCNNGGGTAACCACTCCCTAGTTTCCCAAAATCAGCCAAAAAGGTTTAAATATCTTTGCAGCTTCTTTATAAATTATTTTTAAAGCTTTACGCTTTGCACAGAATTTTGTGCTTATGTTCAGCTTTAAGTGGGACTAGCTAGCTTTAGGGGAGAACATGGCAAAAAAATCAAATCTGAAAATCCAAAATATAGTAGCTACAGCATCCCTAGGCAAGAGGGTTCCTCTAGTGAAGTTTGCTTCTTCGCAAGCAAGTAGTGAGTACAACCCGGAGCAATTCCCAGGACTTGTCCTGAGGGTCAAGAAACCTAAGTCAGCTGTTCTTGTTTTCTCCTCTGGGAACTTAGTATGCACTGGAACAAAGAGCGTTGCACAGGTGAGAGAGGTCATCGGTGAAGTGATGCGCAAGCTGAGAAAGATCAAGATAAATATCAGGGGCAAGCCGCGCATCAATGTGCAGAATATCGTCGCTTCTGGAAGCACAGGTATGAGCCTTGACTTGAACATGCTTGCTATCGAGCTGGAGAACACAGAATATGAGCCAGAGCAGTTCCCTGGCCTTGTCTACAAACTGCCAGAGATCAATGCAACTTTCTTGCTTTTCAGCAATGGGAAGCTTGTATGTACCGGAACTAAGAACAAGCCCCAGCTTGATCACGCGATGAAG
Source organism: Nanobdellota archaeon (assembly GCA_013331945.1). Lineage (GTDB taxonomy): Archaea > Nanobdellota > Nanobdellia > Pacearchaeales > UBA12030 > UBA12030 > UBA12030 sp10106u. The sequence continues at coordinate 14,460 of DUFK01000011.1, read as the reverse complement.
CTTTTAGTGAGGAACTTAAAGAGCATAAAATCTTAAGCCCGGAACTAGGGTTGGGGTTAGGTGCTAGGGGGCACGGTGCGTCGCCATCGAGCGCACCCATTTTTATTTTTCTTGAGTCATGGAAAAGTTATTATACTTTAGGCTATGTGTATGGGTGAATTTAGGGGGAAACTTCGGGGGAAAAGATGCAAACAGAGGAATTATTACTTGAGGCGAAGAAATTCTTTGAGATTAATAAAGGGGTAATCGGGAAGGCATCAAAAGAAGGCCTGCGCAGTGTTGCAGTCGATTTTAATAAGATTGTCGAGTTCAATCCGCCCTTTGCTGAATCTCTGCTTCAGTCGCCGAATGACGTCTTACAAGTTCTAGACCTTGCTTTGAGTGAGACTGGACTAGTTAGAGATGCAAAAGTGCGCTTCACAAACTTGCCGAAGACACAGTATATCGAAGTCAGGAATATAAGAAGCAAGCATCTTGGGAACTTTGTCTTTATCGAAGGTCTCGTGCGTCAGTCGAGCGATGTAAGACCCCAGGTAACTTCAGCAAGATTCGAATGCCCCTCATGCGGCAATACGATAAATGTTCTTCAGTTGGATTCTCAATTCCGTGAGCCATTCAGATGCTCCTGTGGCCGCAAAGGAAAGTTCAAGCTCTTAAGCAAAGAACTTGTGGATGCGCAGAGACTCGTCATAGAAGAATCCCCAGATTCGCTTGAAGGTTCTGAACAGCCTAAGCGTATCAATGTTTTTCTTAAGGAAGATTTGGTCGAGCCAAAGATGGAACGAAGGACAACTCCGGGAAGCAGGATTGGGGTCGTAGGGGTAATCTATGAGGTTCCTCTACATACAAAAACTGGTGCGATGGCAACCAATTTCGAGCTCGCAGTTGAGGCTAATAACATAATCCCTCTCGAAGAAATGTACGGAGATATAACTGTTTCTGAAGAAGATGAGCTATTGATCAAAGAATTTGCACATGATGAGAAAGTCTATGAAAAGCTGCGTGATATGATTGCACCAACTATTTATGGATACGAGGAGATAAAGGAGGCTATCGCTCTCCAACTTTTTGGCGGGGTAAGGAAGAAGAAAAGTGATAATACCATGAGTAGGGGGGATATCCACATCCTTCTTGTCGGAGATCCTGGTGTTGGAAAAAGCCAGATACTACAATTCGTCTCTAAGAATGCTCCAAAAGGGCGCTATGTTGCAGGTAAAGCAGCGACTTCTGCCGGGCTTACAGCAACAGTTGTGAAAGATGAGATCTTGAAGGGATGGAGTCTTGAAGCTGGAGCTCTCGTTCTTGCAAATATGGGGATCCTGTGCATTGATGAGCTGGAAAAAATGGATCCTCAGGACAGGACCGCGGCGCATGAAGCACTTGAACAGCAGCAAGTCACAATCAGCAAGGCAACAATCCAGGCAACCCTGAAAGCGCAGACAACAGTTCTTGCAGCTGCAAATCCGAAGCTTGGAAGATTTGATATTTCACGCCCTCTTCCCGATCAGATAGACATCCCTCCGACTCTGCTTAACAGATTTGATCTGATTTTTCCTCTGGTAGATGTTCCGCAAAAAGGCCTTGATGAAGCTATTGCGACTCATGTTCTTGCTGAGCACTCACAAAAAAACAAAAAGCAGATCGAAACTGATTTTCTGAGGAAGTATATCGCACATGCGAAAAAGATCATACCGCAGCTTACTGATGGCGCGATAAAAGAGATCAAGCAATATTATGTGGATCTCAGGAGCAGCGCTGCAGCTGTTGCGGAATCTGGAGGATCGAAGGCGATTCCAATCTCTGCGAGACAGCTTGATGCATTAATCAGGATTGCAGAAGCATCTGCTCGCGCGCGCCTTGGCACTAAAGTCCTGAAGGAAGATGCTAAGAGGGCTATAAGGCTGATGCATTACTGGCTGAAGAAAGTTGGAGTTGATTCTGAGACCCAGCAGTTTGATATAGATAGGATCCTTACTGGTGTCCCTGCAACAACGAGGAGCAAGATTGCGATAATCAGGGACGCGATAATAAAACTTGAGGACAGATTAGGAAAGAAAAATATCCATATCGATGAGATCAGGAAAGAGGTTGCTGATAAAGGGCTTGATAAGGAGACAGTCGATGAGATAATAGAGAAGATGCGCAGGGAGGGAGAGATTTTCGAGCCGACGAAAGATACTGTTCACAGGATCTAGATTAGATTTAGGCAAAGAATCAAAGAAAGAAAATGAGCCCCGGCGATATAAAAAATATAAAAAATGAGCGTCCTGATTGGGATGAATACTTCATGAACATCGCTCATGTCGTCAAGGCGCGGGCGAATTGCGCCTCACGCAAGATAGGTTCTATCCTTGTGCGGGATAAGCAGATAATCTCCACAGGATATAATGGAACCCCGCGTGGGATAAAGAATTGTGATCAAGGCGGATGTGAAAGATGTGCCGCGAGAGTGCGTGGAGAAATAAAGTCCGGAGAAGGATTAAAGAATTGTGCCTGCTGCCATGCCGAGGAAAATGCGATAATCCAGGCAGCGCTGCACGGGATAAGGACAGAAGGTGCAACCCTTTTCACGACATTTACGCCATGCACTCAATGCGCTAAGATGGTAATCAATGCAGGAGTGAAGAAAGTTGTCGCAGAAGAGGATTATCTCGACGAGCTTGGTACAGCTCTGCTGAAAGAGGCTGGGATAGAACTGGTAAGGATTGATTTAGGAGCGCAGGGCCGGGGGCTCGGAGCTGGGAGCACAGGGCATGAAGATGGGGGTAAAGAAAATGGTATCTGAATCTTATGAATTTAGTGCTGCATCTGCAGGCACAGGAGCGAGCAGGCCAAGATTGACTGCGTACAGGGTATGGCTTTCTGATTTGAAAGAAAGGCAGATTGAGAAAGCAGAAGGACAGACGGATTTTATCAGTGTCGGAGAGAAACAAGTTTCCCGCGTCAACATCATAGCGAGCGTTGTTGACAAGTACTTGGCAGAGAATTATGGCTCTCTTACCTTAGATGATGGCTCAGCACAGCTGAGGCTCAAAGCGTTTGGAGATTTTCTTTCCCGTATAAAGGATATCGAATCAGGAGACATTATCCTCACAATAGCAAGAATCCGCGAATACAATAATGAGATCTACATGTTTCCCGAGATTGTGAAAAAGGTTACAGCAAAACATGCCCTTCTTCGAAGGCTTGAGCTTATTCTTGAGAACGGAAGGAGAGATCCGGGGGAGCGCGGGGCCGGGCGCGCATGGCAAGGAGCTCAGGGCACAGAGCACGGGGCTCGGAGCGAGGAGCAGAATTGGGAATTCAATCCTAAGACAGGAGAGAGGATACAAAAAGGGCCTCAAGGAAATTCTCAGGGAAAGAATGGAAGTGCAGACGCGCAGGTACAAGCACAGCAAGAGAACTCATTTTTACCTTCGGCGGAATTAAAAGAGAGAGTGAAGCTTCAGATCGCAAAACTTGATGAAGGAGAGGGTGTGGAACTNNAAGCTGATTTAGGGATCTGGAACTTCTCTGAATCTAAGGTCGCTATAAAATAGGATTTCGACTGTTACAAGAGTTCCCAAACCTTCAATATTACCTCTCTGAAGTTCATGATTTATCGTTAATCCATTGCTAATTCTAATTTTGGTTCCAGGTTTTATTAACTGATCTATCTTATGGAGTAATGGCTCATCATTCTTCCCTTTCCGCTTTTCTGGATCAGTTACTTCAATCGTTACTTCCTTACCCTTCTCATCCAAAACGATAATATACGAAGGATAATCTACTTTGTTTAATGGATTATAGTATTGATCGCTGATAACGATTCCTTCGATGTCTAGTGGCGAATCTCCACACCCTTGTGTGGTCGGTGCGGCCAATGAAACAGCAGTAATTCCAGCAATTAAATTTTTGTAGAGCTTTCTCATATTCTAGGTGTTGGTACCCACTAATTAATTTTATCTTCTAGTGTAATTTGAGGTGAACTTAATGTAGTTATGCTAGAGGGGTATATGTCATTTATGTAAACACTTTCCCCGCTCCCAGGGTGATAACTCGTATCTACCCGCACTCTTAGTCTTTGGCCTCTATTTATCTTTTTGTCAAGGCGATTCGCTTCTTTTATACTCAAATGAAAATAATCTCCCCTCCCAATAAAGAAATTTATTGTTCCCCCATTTAAAGCTTCGTCCAAGGTTAATCCAAAAGAATATTCTGCGTGATCTCCTGTTATTACTTTGTCCTCCCAAACGGCTTCTCCTTCATATTCCTTAGTATTGACTATACTACTCACAATTCCTGCCAATATCCCTATCCCTACTAATCCTGCTAATCCCGCTATTCCTGAAGCTAAACAGCCCGCAGTAGATTTTAAGATCTTATAACTTCTCATTCCAGTCATTCTTTATACCTTCATAGAATTAGAACTTTTAATATCTTTCCCTTAAAACATAACATATAAAAATTCTTTTTCTTTATCTTGGGGATGAAATACGAAGAATTACTTGATCGCGCCCTGAAGCAGATGCCTGAGAAGCAAGAGAACTCTGGCGAACGTTTTGAAATTCCCCGCGCGCAGTCGCGCATCGAGGGAAATAAGACCTTTCTTGAGAATTTCTCTCAGATAGTCTCTACATTAAGGAGGGACTCAGTTCATCTCCTGAAATTCCTTTCCCGTGAGCTCGCTGCGCCGGCGCAAGTTGATGAGCGCAGGCTGATTTTTGTCGGTAAGATAGGGGCTGAAAGAATCAGTCAGAAAATTGAAGCTTATGCCCGCGAGTTCGTCATTTGCAGGGAATGTGGGAAGCCAGACACAGAGTTTGTTAAGAAACAGCGTTTTCTTTTTGTTCATTGCTTAGCATGCGGCGCAGAGCACAGCGTAAGGGCGAAGATCGTTTAAGGCTCGGAGCGGGAAGAATTTGTAGGGAGAATCAAGATGGAAGGCAAGATACTTGTGAAGGTGCATGAAAGCAATAGGAGGGTCATAGCAATATGCGACCCCGAGTTGCTCGGGAAGAAATTCGTGGATGGACAATTCCAGTTGGATATGAATCCTCTTTTTTATGGCGGAGAAGAGATGAGCGCAGAGGAACTTGGAAAGCTTATAAAATCCCTGGAACGAGCCTATCCATCTTACAATATAGTGGGGAAGAAATCAATAGATTTATGCCTGAAAAACGATCTAATCTCGAAAGAGGGCATAGGTAAAATATCCGGCATCCCGCATGCAATGGTTTTTTAGGAAATGGAAGAATTTGTAATAGGAAAATTATCTGTAACTGATATAAGCGAAGTGATTAGTTTAGGTTTACAGACAGAAGAATTTCAAACTGGAACCGATTCAGCTCAATTTACCTCTAAAGAAACACTAGAGGGATGGATAAATGATGATAATGGAGTTACTCTTGCCGCAAAAGTTGCCGATGAGCTAGTAGGCTATGTACTTGGCTACTATCTACAGGGCCCGAATGATGGTTATCTCAATTTTTTGATTGTCAAACAAGAATATAGGGGTTTGGGGGTTGGCAGCAATCTACTTGAAAAAGCGATAGACGAATTTAAGAATAAGTCCGGTGGAAGATGTGATCACATATTCTCTCTTGTCAAACCAGATAATGAAGCTACTCTAAGACTGTTCGAAAAGTATGGTTTCCAAATAGGAGAAACATTTAACTATGTAGAAAAAATGATTTAAGCAAGTAAAATGGCATATGTGAAAGAACAACCAACAGAGCAGGAAGAAATAGCGCGAACGAAAGTTCCGCGAGGAAAAGAAGTGATCGGAGTTCTGGAACAGCGCCTTGGCGGAAGCAGGATGCTTGTGAAATGCTTTGATGGNNGAACCCTGGGAATTTGATGGGGCAACAAGGGGAGATATCTTATTCAAATACACGAAGGCTCAGGTCGGATGGTTAAGAAGAAAAGGAATCGTCACAATTTAATCTCATATAATCTTGTAGGGAAATGGAAAGGCTTCATATTGAAAAAGACAAGATTGGAGTGATAATCGGCAAGGGAGGAGCGACCAAGAAACTAATAGAACATGAGCTAGGAGTGAAAATCAGGGTTTCTTCGAGCGGCGCAATAACTATCGAGGGCGAAACGTTTGGTGAGTATTGTGCCCTCAATGTGTTGCAGGCGATTTCTTTTGGATTTTCCTCAGAACAAGCTCTCCAGCTCAAGAATCCAGACTATAACTTCGAGACCATCAACATAAAGAATTTTGCAAACAGCAAGAACCGAATCGCAGAGGTCAAAGGAAGGCTGATCGGTAAGCAAGGAAAAGTAAAGAGAGTTATCCAAGATCTTGGAGATGTTGATTTGTGCATAAATGAGAACAGGATAGGGATTATCGGCGAGGCCGAGGATGTCAAATTTGCTCGTAATGCAATCCACTCGTTGCTGAAGGGAGCAAAGCATAGCAGTGTGTTCAAGGCGTTGGAACACAAGGAGAAATATCTCAGGGAAAAACCCCTCTAACTCATCCAAAGAACGATGAAGGTCAAAAAGAGGCTTTAGAAAGGTTTAAATATTTTTTATGCACGAAAATTATCAAGAAGCAAAGCTTTTAAAGGGTCTTGCGATACATTTTCATCAGAAAAATGGCGGACGACAGAGTTGAGGTAATAATAAGAAAAAGGCCATCGTTTGGCATGCCTTCATTTAGTAACTCTTCTCCTGCCCCTTCCAGCTATCCTGCTGCTGGCTCTCCATCTACATACCCTTCTTACAATCCCTCTGGCTCGGGAAGAAGTTCTGGGGCAAAGAAGGGGCTTAAGATTCTGGCTCTTGTCGTGGTTCTGGCTCTTGTCGGCTTTGGGTTATACAAGGGCATTCCAGCCGCAACAAGCTTTGTTCTTGCAAGCACAGGCACTGAATTTTCATATACTGTAACTGCGAAAGCAACAGAAACTTATACTGATGTAGGGAAAGATAAAATCGAATTTATCGAGAAGAGCGGGACAAAATCCATCACTCTTGATGCTCCTGCGGCAGTTGAACTTCACTTATTGGTTGCTGGAGACCTGAAGAAAGAGACTTCTTTCACTGCAAATAAAGGTGATGTTATCGGGGTAAATTTCGAGTATTTCACAGATGGTGGAGGGAGCTTCAAACTTTTTAAGAATGGGATGAAGCTTGCTGGCGATTTGAGGGTGACTCTAGAAGGAGTACAGCTACAATACGAAGCTTCAAAAGTATTTAATGTTGAAAGGAATGCAACCCAAGAAGGTCAATCCAAGGTTTCAAGGAATGGCAAGGAGAAGCAGATTGTCGAAGTGACAGCGGCTCCTAAGGCTGAGAAGGCTGGAGAGCTTTCAGCAGTGACCTATGAGGCGAAGTCCAATGTGGCTAGTGTTGTGCTTGAAGTGCGAGATGGCTGGCTTTACGCTAAGTATGTCGAGCCTGCAGAGGGCGCGGCTTAAGCAGATTTCTATAAATCCTCGATAGCGCAGAAATTAAAAACTTTTAAAAGTGTTAAGCTTCTTTAGAAAAGAAGCTTATGCAAGAAAAGCAAGAAAAGCACGTGAGAAATGCAATGCCTCGATAGCTCAGCCGGTAGAGCACATGGCTGTTAAACTTCTTTGGAAAAGAAGTTTAATCAAGAAAAGCTTAAGAAAACCAAATGAAGGGATAAGCAGAGACCATGGGGTCGGCAGTTCGAATCTGCCTCGAGGCGTTGGTCCTGTGGCTCAGCCTGGTTAGAGCGTTACCCTGATACGGTAAAGGTCCTGGGTTCAAATCCCAGCAGGACCATTTGTTCTTTTTTAGAAAGATTTTTATTCCTATTTGCACTAATTACAACATGGGAATTGAGGCGAAACTTAATATGAAGGTTATTGACCAAGGGCTAAAAAGGTTTAGAAGAGACATTAAATATTTCGAGAGAAATTATAGAACTTTAAGAGAAGAATATCTGGATCAATTCATAGCGATATATAATGAAGAAGTTGTTGCCCACCGCGCTACTATTAAAGAATTGATTAACGAACTAGATGAGGAGCAACTTGATCCCACAAAAGTATATGTCGGCAACACTTACCCACAGAGGCAATTTATTTTAGACATTACAGCCTAACTTTGGTTTATCTCACCTTCGTGCCTTCCTTTATATCTTTATCAGGCGCGAGCAAGATGACTTTCTCATCCTTTCCTTCTCCTGAAACAGCTGCGAGAAGCATCCCATCACTCTTCACCCCCCTGAGTGTGGCTGGCTCCAAGTTTGTAAGCATGATTATCTTTTTTCCCTTCAATTCCTTTTCGCTGTAATGACCCTTGATGCCGGCAACAATCTGCCTTTCCTCTCCGCCGATATCTACCTTCAGAACTAGAAGCTTGTCTGCATTCGGATGAGGCTCTACGCTCTTGATTTTAGCCACCCTTATATCCAGTTTCTGCCATTCTTTGAATGGAATTGTTTCTGCCATTTTATCCTACCTTTGCAAAAAGATGTTCTTTCTTTTTAAGTTTTACGCTGCCAAGCAGGCCAAACTTTACTCTCTCGAGTGTTATTTTGTCCTCTCCAAGGCGCGAGAGGATTTCCTCTGAAGTTGCCGGGATGAAGGCGTGCAGGAGCAGGGCAGAGACTCGAAGAGAATCTGCAATTGTGTAGAGTGCCTTGTTCTTTTCTGCGTCTTGCAGCTCCCAAACCTTCTTTTCCTGCACATATTTATTGCATTCGTCTACGAATTCGATTATAAGTGCCAAGGCCTTGTCGAGCTCATAATTCTTCATCCTGCTTTGGATCTCTTTAAGCTTCAATTTTTTGCCTAGTGCGGCATCTGGAGATATTTTCTTTATTTCCCCTGCTTTCTCTCCCAATCCTTCAAGCCTGCTCATCAAGTTGCCAAGCTTGTCCGCGAGCTCATTATTCCTTTCCTTCAGAGTCTCTTCAGAGAAATCAAAATCTTCAAAGACACTCCCTCTGAGCAAGGAATATCTTATTACATCAGCCCCGTACTTTTTGGCAAGCTCAACGGGATCGATAGTATTTCCCAGGCTCTTGCTTATCTTTTGCCCTTTCAGATTTACATATCCATGGACCAGGAGAGTTTCTGGCAATTTGTAGCCAGCAGACATCAACATGGCTGGCCAGATCACAGAGTGGAACCAGTTTATTCCTTTTCCAATAACATGAACCTCTGCCGGCCAATTTCCTTCTGCGCCAGAAATGTAATTTATGAGTGCGTCAAACCACACATAGATCTTATGCTTCTTATCTATCGGAGAATCAATGCCCCAATCCAAGTTCTTTCTGGAAACGCATAAGTCCTTCAGCTCTTCGTTCTCAAGTCTTGCAAGTATCTCATTCCTTCTCGATTCCGGAACAATGTATCCTTCGACGAATTTGATCAGCTTATCCCTGTACTTGCTTAGCCTGAAAAAGTAGGCTTCCTCTGAGACCCATTCTGGCTTCTTATCATGCTCAGGGCATTTTCCATCAACAAGGTCTTTCTCTGTCTTGAATCCCTCACATCCGATGCAATACCATCCCTCATACTTTCCATTATAGATATCTCCTTTATCATACACTTTCTTGAATATCTCCTGCGAGAGCCTCTTGTGCTCTTCTTCTGTAGTGCGGATGAACCTGCTGTATTCTACTTCAAGCACCTTGCATAGCTCTACGAAGTACTGGGAATTCCTGTCCACAAATTTTTGCACATCCATATTTTCCTGTTTTGCGACTTGGGCGTTCTTCTGCGCGTTCTCATCTGTACCAGTCAAGAAGAAGACTTTCTCACCCTGAAACTTGTGCCATCTTGCTATGGCATCTGCCAGGACTTTCTCGAAAGCATGTCCTATGTGGGGACGTGCATTCACATAATCTATCGCAGTCGTTATGTAAAATTTCTTCTCTGGGAGTTTTTGGATCATGCAAATTCTAAGGAGCAGTGCCTTTAAATCCTTACTCTTCCAGCCCTGTTCAAGATGTTGTCAAGGCCAGCGCCGAACCATTTTCTCCAGCGCACTTTTCTCACTTCTGTGCTTCCAACATAGATTCCTACAACTACTTTATTGACTATCCCTGCAAAATCAGTACCGAAAACTTCAAAGCGAGGCTTTCCGCTCTCGACAGGGCGCACTTCCTTGATCTTTGGAAGGAAGATTATGTAATCCAGAAGACGCAGTATGCCGGATAGCAGGAATACCGTGAAGAATGCGGAGACGAAGATTCCTGGGTAGAGTGGAATCTTATATGATGAAAGCCATCCGCCCAAGTTTGCACCAAGGAAGACTCCGATTCCTCCAAGTATGTTGAAATAGGCAAAGAATGTTGCTCTCTGCTGCTGTGTTGCTGAATCATTTACGAAATTGAAGACAGCTAAATTGTATCCAGCCCAAGAGAATCCAGCAAGTAGCTGGATCAGTACTATCATGAAAATGTCTCCCCTAGCGAAAATCCATAATATTGGTACAATGCCTACAAGGAGCCCGCACATCCTGAGTATCTTTACGCTTCCGAATCTGTCGATGTTCTTTCCCCAATAGACCATTGCAAGCAGGCTAGCGATCGAGGCCGAGACAGTTACGAGCGTGAAGGTCATGTAGGAGAAGTGCAACTCACGTAGCATGTAGACAGCGAAGAAAGGTCCTGCAATGCTTGTGGAGAAAGTGACCAATGATGCGTAAAGAACGAAGCGTGAGAAGTTATCATTCTTCATCTTCTTCACGAAGTTTATGAGGGAGAAGCGCTCTTGCTCTCCGCTCAAGACTAGTGAGGGTTCATACTTGAGGCTTAGATAGTACAGAGAGATGAGCCTGAATATGCAGGCTGCGAAGAAGAGCATTGCGAATCCTATGAATATCTTGTCCCCGGTAAACTGGTTAAGAACTATTCCCGCGGTAAGTGTTGCTAATAGGGTGAAAACACCTGCAACCCTGTTTCTCCTTCCGAAGTATTTTCCCCGCACTTGAGAAGGAACCAGATCTCCCATCCAGGATGCCCATGCAGGACCACCGAAATTCGCAGAGATCGCGTAAAGAGAGAACAAGAGGATAAGGACAGCTACTCTGAACTCTTCTGGAAAGATGAAAGGGATTGCCAGTATAGGGAGCAGCAAGGTCGCGTGAAAAAAGACAGATGTCAGGACTATCTTTCGCCTGCTTACTCCTTGGTGAAGCCTCTTAAGCGAGAGAAGCTGGGACATCGGAGCGAAGAGACTCGCTGTGGATGTGAGAAGGCCGACTTGCCTGTTTGTCGCACCGAGGGCGATGGCATAGGCGGGCAAGAAAGAATCAGAGATTCCGGTCATCGCAGAGGCTGCAGCCCCATCCTTGACGCTATATTTGAGGCTTTTTCGTATCTTTTGNNGCTTGAAAGAAAGAGTTGTTCCGGGATCTGTCGAGGATTAAAACCGGGCACGCGCGAGCGTGCCCGGCGGCGGTTTGAGGACAAGAATGTCTCTTTTATCACCTCCCTTACTCCTATTTCCTGGCTTTCTCTGCACTGGCTTTCTGGCGGACATGGTCTTTTTTCTCCTGGGTTTTTTGGGTCTGATGAAATATCTATGTGCGCCCTTTATTAATGACTTATTAAAGAATGATAAAGAATGAATCTCGAGAGCTCACATTCATAAGACTTAAAAAGCATCCTTGCGGAAATTATTTATGGTTTCATTCTATTTAGTCCCTAGTTGGTTTTTCGGATTCGGAATTATTCTAGAGATACTATTCGCTTTGATAGCATTCGCTGTTGCAGTAACTGCTTTTAGGATCTACAAAATCTCTTGCCAGAATGAGTTCCGTCTTTTCGGATTCTCCTTCGCGTCCATCTCTGCTTCTTACATCTTGATCGCTCTGATAAATCTATTAGTAGTTTCAGAAATTGGAGGAGGTATGCAAGAGCTTAGCTTAAGCAAGATTACAACCTTGAGCCTTTTTGGGCTTTACTTGCATATTTTCCTATTTGTTTCCGGACTAATGGTGCTTTGTTATACTACACTCAAGCTAAAGAATTCTAAGATATTGATACTGCTTATTTTCATGGAGCTTTTCTTAATTTTGCTGAGCGGGAACAAAGCTTTCGCCTTTTTCTTGATGACCGCACTTTTCTTGAGCTTCCTGATTGCGCACTATGCTTCGGAATATGCATCCAGAAAGAATCTTAGGACTTTTTCAATCCTGCTTTCATTCGTAATACTTTTAGTTGCAAGAGGCGCTCTTATCTTATCTACGAGAAATTATACGGGCTATGTGGTCAGCCATCTGCTCGAGCTTCTAGCGTATTCGATAATCCTGGCAAATCTCATCTTCCTGCTAAAACATGGCAAAAAAAAGAAGTAAACTGGAGATAGTTCATACTATCCTAGAGAATATAAGAGCCAGAAATGGGAAGATAAAGCCTACGCATATCCTATACAAATCTAATCTCTCATATCAGATGATGGAGACTTACCTTGAGGAGCTGAAGCAGAAAGGGCTCATTGCAGAGCTTTCAGTGAAGAGGGGAAAGACTAATGCAAAGACTTATGCTATCACAGATAAGGGCCTGGACTATTTGGACAAGTACAGGCTGATCACAGAATTCGCCGAGACTTTCGGGTTGGAGTGAATGTACCGGCCTGATGTGGCCGTGCTGGCCCGGATTAAGCACTTTAGTGTTATTTCTTAGTAGTGAAAAAGCAAAAGGTTTAAAAGTCCCTCCCCCTAGGGAAAAAGCATGGCAGGGGTAACTTCTAAACCTAGTTTGCACCCCTTTGAATTCGTAGGTGCGCACAAGCTCTACACCGAAGAGCGCTTCTTGCTTGCTGATGAAATGGGGATGTTTAAGACAGCGCAAGCCATCTTTGCGAATAGCAAATTTAGGGAGAGAAACCCAAACACTAGGACTCTTATTATTTCTCCGACTTCTGTCAGAGAGCATTGGGCCCGTGAGTTAGAGAAATGGGCTTATCCACATGGAAGCATAAATCTTATTTACGCGGACAATCTTAAGCAAGGAATTGCTTCTGCAGGAGATTCTACATGGTCAGTTATTTCTTATCCTTTGATGTCTAGAATTGATAATGGTCTTCTTCGACAGCTCAAGAATACAGGATTCCATCATGTTATCGCAGATGAAGTGCATAATGCAAAGAATCCAGATGCACTAAGAACAAGATCGCTAAAAACGCTGGCAGATCAGGCTGACTATCTTTCCCTACTTTCTGGCACTCCGATCCCAAACACAATGTCTGATCTTTATGTTCAGATGTCTATGCTTGATCCAGCACAATATCCTTTTGATCCTGAAAAGGAGTCTTCTGATCAGGATAACTTCAGAATTGCAAGGCAAAGTTTCATCCAACTATACCTCGAAAGGCCTCAGGCGGTCAAGGAACTTCTTCACAGGAAGATGCTGAGGAGGATGGCCCAGGATTACTTGGGGGAGCATATCCCTGAAGCAGTTAATCACAGGATTGAAATTCCACTTACGGGAGCGCATCTGGAGACATATCAAACTGTCCTTGAGAAAGAGATGAATGTCGGAAGGAAGATTATGGATCTCGCAAAATCTACCTTAGACCCGCGCTTGATTGATAAGTCTCTTCAAAGATATAATAAAGGAAGAGATGTCTCGTGTAAGTATGACTCGCTCGATGAGATTGTTGACAATGAAATGGATAAGAAAGATGGGAAAGTGCTCGTATTTACGGGTCTTAAGACAGGAGTTACTGATTTCTTAGAGAATAAATATGGTGAGTATGGAGCGATTGCAATCACAGGTGATGTTTCTACAAAAGATGGAGTAAGAGAGAACTTCAGGCAGCAATTCCAGCATGATCCGAAAACAAGAGTCCTGATCGCCACAACTACTATGAATGAAGGAGTAGATCTTACTGCGGCTACAGCTGTTGTTGATTTGACTATCCCTTACACTCCTGCGGAGCGCCATCAGAGGTGGAAAAGATCTCATAGACCTGGAGAGATCAAGAAAGACCGGGTTGATATCTATACACTATGTGCAAAAACTCCAGGCCCTCAAGCTTCGCTTGATCAGGCACTTCTTGAAATGTTGGATGGAAAAGAAGAGATTGTCTCCTACTTACTGAAAGGAATGCAGATTTCCCTCGAAGAGTTAATGACCTATGATAAGACAGAAAAAGTTCCAAAGATTGTCAGAGCGATAACTTCTCCAAACAAGACTATTTTCAACTATTTCTGGAGTTGGAGGGGAGTTGGAACTGAAAGCGCACAAAGAAGGATGAGAAGAAGCCCAGAGATGTCTAAATTCATCGCTGAACTTTATCCGGTATTCAGCATGACCAAAAATGCAGCGGACATCTATATTCCGATAATAAGAGAGATGGAGAAAGAGGAAGGCCGAAGTTTGGAAGATAAGATAGACATAGGCTGCGGACCAGGAATGCTCGGTTACTTCCTGCAGGAGCCAACAAGAGGAGTTGATATAAATCCAGATATGATCGAGCAAGGAAGAAAGATTTATCCCGCAAATGATTTGTATGAAGGTACAATGTCCGCCCTTCCACCGGCATT
>DUFK01000024.1:6338-7052 GCA_013331945.1 Nanobdellota archaeon | reverse complement strand
CGGTGCAAGATAGATTGCAGATTTTGAAAATTGGAAGATCCATTCTGGAGCGCTCTGTACAAAGAATGAAAGGATCATGGCGATGATAGTCCCCCAAAGAAGCGGGAATTTGATCACTTCTGACAGAGCGCTTCTGGATCGCTTGAGGTACATATTTGAAAAGTAAACTCCAAGTGAGAAATGGAATATCAAAGTTATGATCGTAAAGATTGCTGCCAGCAACGCTCCAGTCTCCTGGAAGAAGAAGGTTAAGATGGGGATTCCGAGAAAGGCTGTATTCGGATAAGTTGTTGTTAAGAAAAGTGAGGCCTTCTTTTTTTCACTTATCTTTACTTTGCGCACAATGTAAAAGTGAACCAAGTTGATAATAAGAAGGAAAACAGAAGAGATTACGATGAAGAAACCAAAATCCGCAAAATAGCCCTTATTCCTTACCAGAGAGAGAAAAATCAGGAGCGGCAGACCGAACCAGATCAGGTACGTGTTAGCGTAGTCTTTTACGACCTTCGCTCTAGTGTAAGTGTAGTTCAGGATGATGCCGAGTGCGAATGCCGCAAGGATGAAGTATATCATACAATTAATAATTTAGAGCTATTTTTAAATCTCTGCTGTGTGTATTGCCACAGCTTTTTCCTTGCGAGGCTTTTCCAGCCCATCACCAAAAGCCTTAAAAAACTGGGGGCTCTCTTTAAAGAATAAAAAGAAGAGGATGGC
>DUFK01000024.1:977-6286 GCA_013331945.1 Nanobdellota archaeon | reverse complement strand
TGTTTTCTATTGCTGCAACTACTGTTCTGGCATTCAAGAATTTCTATGATTCTTCACATTCTCCTTCCGCCTCGAGAATTAGTACAGGCCCAAGGCAAAACCCAAAAGCAAGGAGGGTCGCATGATGGGGGCCAGAACGATGAGAGCACGCTCCCTTGCCCTTGCCTTTGCATTCGGAATCTTTTTTATCTTAGCACTTCAGGGAGCGAATTCTTTTAAGTACGAGTATGAGAACAAGGTTGATGGGGAGACTGATGTCTTTTTCTACACTCTTGGTTTCATCAACGATGGAAACCTCTTGCTTGCGAATGCGAGCATGGTGGATGCTCTTAGGGCCTGGAGATGGCAATCTGGAAATCATGCAGCGAATGTTACTGTTTATTGTGGGACTGGAACGAAGGTTGTTGGTTTCACAAGAAACCCCGGGATTGGAAATCAATGTACTGGCCCGGCATCTGAGTTTATTCCTACTGATAAGAGTAGGATAGTATTTAACAGGATATGTTCAGGGATAAGTAATGATTGGTACGAGAGCTTTCAGGTAAGGTGTGATTCTGCCTCTGGCGGAACGAATGGACTGACTAATTTCTCTCAGATATCTACCGATACGGTCACGATGGGCCAGTATCCACCATCACATAATTTTCGCGTGAAGCTGAATTCCACCAAATCATCTCCAACTTCTACTTCTGTAGTAAAAGTATACAATCGGGATTTTCCTGTCGGCGGAGGCATTGATAGGGTTGTAACTTTATCTTGCCCTTATCGCGTCTCTGATCCACTATGGAATGGATATTCCGGTGAGACAGTTCTTAACTGGAAATTCATAAGAATCTTTGATGGTGTTGGAAATGACATAGACGATGATAGCGGCAGTTGCCAGCCACATCCTTCCAATACGCTCCCTAATGGTGCTCAAGAAGTTGGAAAAGATTATGTAAAGTTCAGGTTTTGGTGCACGAATGCTCCCGATACGGAAGTATTGCATATGAATCTCTTCGTTACCTGCAAGGATCCATTCCCCACACCTAAATTTGGCTCTTTCTATTCTGGATCTGGCTGGGGCGGAGGAACGACGACAAGCCCATATCCTTTCCTCTCATCACTTTTCTCCGAAAACTATTGCTCTAGCGGAAGCAATAATCGTGTCTTTACTGATTCTCCGCCCTATGCATATTATGATATATCTCAGACATGCACTCCTGATGGCCTTTACATGCTGAATGCATCTAAGTGCACTTCGAGCACCTGCACAGATAATGTGAAGTTCGTTGTTCCTGTAAGCGTGCTCCGTGTCTTGAATGGGAAATTAAATCCTCCTTTGTTTGGACTTGCGATAAGGACTGGAGAGGTAGGATTCTCTAATCCCGGTTTTACTCTTGTGGCAGCAGATCCTGGAAGCCAGTGCAATACGAATTATCTTAATGTTCCATGCAGCGTTGCGAACGGAAAAGTTGTTCTTGGAAACATTCCTGAAATCTGGGATCTGAAAGTGAATTACACTTATCCTAATGGGGAGATTGCGGCCTCTTCGTCTCAATATAACTTTGATGCACGTATTCATTCAGCCCCTACAGCAGTGGATTACTTGACTCGAGTTAATTCATACGAGCTTCGCGCGAATCATACTAAAGCAGAGGCCTCTGTTGCCGTTTACGATGCACTTTCTTTCAATGATGCAGCGCAGTTCCCTGCGAATGCCCCCGCGTGCACTGTTTCTCCTTTTGGTGATGTCTCTTCCGGTTACTGGGCATGCCCCGAAATAAAGAAGCTGAAGGATTCTGGAATCATTACTGAGAGCGGATTCTTCTCGCCTTCTGGGTTGGCCACAAGAGCAAAGGCTGCGTTCTGGATTGTGAAAGGGAAGCTGAAGGTTGATTCTGAGATAGTGCTTCCACCCTGTCTGCAGAAATTCTCTGATGTTCCTTGCTCGCGCTCTGATGCGAATGAGATAAATTACGTTGCGACCACTATTGGAATTGAAAACGTGAAGTGCGGGGGAACGACTCCTTTCGGAGGTGCAGATCCATACAAGTTCTGCCCTGATTTCACTGTCGCAAGGCCTGACATGGCGAAGTGGCTGAAGGGCATTCTCAACACTGTAACAAATTACCAGACTTATTTTGATTCAAATGATCAGAGGATAAGCAGTTCGAGGCAGGACACGATTGTTCTGGCAAAGATGACTGCCGGGTGCACATCGAATGCAGAGTGCGTTGCGCAGTATGGGCAGGGATGGACATGCAATTTGCAATCCGGAGTGTGTGAGCCGCCTGAACCGCCTGTGACTTGTAAAAATCCCGTAACCCAGGTAGTTCTCGGCCCTGTCACAAACAATTATTGTTTCTATGATTCAAATGCAGCTCTTGGGCCTGTTGATAAGCTTTGGAAATGTACAATGCCTACACAGGGGACAGAAGGAGTGTGGACTGAAACAATCTGCCCTGCAACTTGCTCTTTTGACGTAAACAATAATCCAATTGCTCCACCAACTGCAACTGGCCTTTGTGCTCAAAATCCTGTGAAGAACCAATGCAGCGATGCTAATGGCCAGCCTCCTGCATTCTGCGTCGCAGCAGGAGGCCCTGTCTGCGGAAATCAGATTTGTGAGCAAGGAGAAACTCCCCAATCATGTCCCGCGGATTGCCCCTCAGGTCCTGTGTGTGGGAATAATATTAAGGAGCAGGGAGAAGTATGTGATGGAACTGATTTGGGGGATGAGAATTGTGTATTACAAGGCTTTACCGGCGGAGCATTGAAATGTAAATCTAACTGTCTCGAATTTGACACATCAGATTGCAGAAACGAGAATTGCGAAGATAATGACAATTTAGCTTTATGCTTGAACGATGCTTGTGTATGGGAGGCACTAGAACCACCACAACCACCACAACCACCACAACCAGCAGAAGTGTGCAGGGCATGTGATTACTGGACTGCATGCTGGGATTATGATAATCCACAAACTTGTGATGGAACTGGGCAAGGCGGAAATCCATCATTAAGTAATCCATGTGGAATCTATTTATGGGATGGAAATGAAGGAGTCTGCGAATGGGATGATGCACAAGTAGAAGGACAGAAATGTGTGTTCAAGCCAAATGCAGGCCAACCAAATGCAGGGACTATTTATGTTGGTGGAATTGAATGGGGTGAGTGCCTTCGTGGTGAAAGGACAGGAACACAGGTGGTGCTTAATGAGCCTGGAGGAGAGCCCCAGACGATACAAGTATCAGCAAAATGCCCATCTATAATTCCAATCGCATTCATAACGAAAGAGACAGCGATAATGATAATCATGCTCTTGGTCGCATATTATTTCTATACTATGCGTGGGAGCAAGAAAGGCGAGAAAGAAGGGAAGACTAAGGGCAAGAGGAAGTAAAATATTTATACTTCCGAAAGTATGGTACATCATGTCTCCCAGTATAGATTCTACAATTGAAGAAAGAACAGAAGAGATTGTTTTAACCGAAGAACCTAAGATAATAAAGGCTTTGGAGATTTATTACATTGGATTTGGTACTGAGAATAGCGTAACTTTTAACTACGCGGTGCACCAAGCCGGAGCCAATTCTGCACGTGCTGTTTGGTATCAGCATTTCAGAAAAGAGTATAGGTTGGGAATGCCGGAAACGAGGGGGGAAGCATTAGAATATCTAGAAGAATTGACGCGATTAAAGAACGATATTGGGATCTTTTAGTATTCTGCTAAACCTTCTAGTAGATTTTTGATAACAATCGGTCTGTACGGAGGCTCTAAGTTTAGAAATGACTCTAGAAAATCTATACTTTTCTTCCTTGTAAAGATGCCTCTTTCTTCTGCTCTTTCGTACAGCCTGCAAATGTCCCTCACACTTCCATAAGGGGATAGCTTTGCTTCAGCTTCTTTATTTGCATAAAGCGCTTCATCTGCATCGGTAAAGTATTTGTATCCTATGAAAACTTCAATGTCCGCCACATCTTCTAGATCAACTTTCTTGCTCCATCTTCTGACTAAGCTGTCAAATCTTCTTCTATCCTTGTCGGTTTTGAAAATGATTGGAGTAAGGATAGTCTCAACGAATTCTTTTGTTGGATGATATGGCCTAAGTTCTTCAAAGACTGCTGGCGGCGCGTATATTTTATCATAAATCTCAGAAAGAATCTCCAAATACCCGATTCTTTCTAGCAATGATGCCGCACTCGTATCAATTACACATTTCATCCAATTTCTTGCACGGAGACCCTCATAAACCCGAGCTGTAGCAAGCACCACAACAAAGTTACTACTATCCAGATAAGAAAGTAGAAAGATTTAAAAAGTATGGAACCCTGCCTCTTAACATGAAAAATACGGCTAGGGGAATTACACTATTTTCAATGCTTATTATAGCAGCTTTAATTTTAACAGTATTCTCCCTAGCTCAATCATCTTCTCCTAGTTCAAATCCTTCACCGAACGAGGATATGAACGTCATTATAAAACTGAAAGATGGAAGAACTTCAACATCTGTTTACTCTTTGCAAGGATTTCAGTTCAAGAGAGAGATAAACTGGAAGGATCAGAGGTACATTGTCGGAAAGGTTTCAGCTTCGCAATATTCTACACTTACATCTCTCCCAGAAGTAGAACATGTGTATGAAGATTACATTCTGCCCCTTTCCCTAAACCAGACAGTTCCTTTGATTGGTGCCTCGCAGCTGCATCAGCTTGGGACAAGAGGGCAAGGAAAATCTATTTGTATAATCGATACCGGAATTGATTACGCTCATCCTGACTTGGATGGAGGGAAAGTAGTGAATGGTTATGATTTTGTCTCTGGCGATGCAGATCCCTTTGAGGCTTATGGTGCTATCGGGTCGCATGGAAACTGGATATCTATTATTGCTGCTGGCGATGGGAGCATTAATACTGGAGTTGCTCCTGATGCGAGAATTGTTGCAGTGAGGGCGTGCACTAGCGGAACTTGTGCTGTAAGCAATGTACTTTCCGGAGTGCAGTTCTGTGTTGAAAATATTGAGAATAATGGTATTTCTATAATTCAAACTGAAGTCGGCGGCGCTGTTTCAGATGTTTATTGTGATGCAGATCCAAGATTCCCACCATTGATGACAGAGCTCGTTAATCAAGCTGTCGCGGAAGGAGTTACAGTTACTGCTGCGACAGGAAATGAAGATAACTTAACACACATCGCATGGCCTGCGTGCATAAGGAATTCTACTGCTGTTGCAAGTTCTCATAGCAGATGGGATAATACGACTCAGGGAAACAGAAACGCCATCACAGACCTCGTAGCACCGGGATTTGTTCAAATAATCAATCCGGA
>DUFK01000024.1:0-950 GCA_013331945.1 Nanobdellota archaeon | reverse complement strand
TTCATCCTTGATTTCTCTCCTGCTCAGACAAATTTGAATCTGCAGAGAGGAGCACAACAGACTTTCACCCTGAGTGCAAGAGATAATGATCCTTTCGATGCCCTTTCTGTAAAATGGTATGTTGCTAATGTTCTGCAAGAAACAGAAAATATTTGTGTTCCAGGGATTTGCAATGCCTCTTTCACTTATACCTTTTCCCAGGACGGAAACTTTGAGGTAAAGGCAGAAACATCTGATTGGCAGGCAACTGTTGTGCAGACATGGAATGTTACAGTAACTCACCAAAACAATGCACCTGTGATAAACTTCTTCTCTCCTCTTGGGAATGTAACGATGCTGGAGAATACACAGCAACTCTTCATTATAACTGCTTCAGATGCGGATAACGATGCCCTTTCTGTAAAATGGTTCTTGGATGATAACTTGACACATCAGCAGCCTTGCCAAGGAGGGCAGCAATGCAACAGCTCTTACACTTACCAGCCTAACTTCTTTTCTTCAGGAGTGCATTCGGTAAGGATGGATGTAAGTGATGGCCAAGCTTCTGCACAAAAGCAATGGCAAGTCACAGTGCAAAATGTGCCAGCTCCAGACTTTACTGTCTTGCAGGTTTGGAAACAAACTCCCAGAAACAGGGATCCAAGGCCTGGTGAAAGGGCTGTCTTCGGGATAAGACTGAAGAATATCGGAGAGACAAGCGCTTCTACGATTTACGAAGTGAATTATGGGGATGGAACTCCCGTCTTCAGGTCATCTTCATTCTCACTCGGTGTAGGGAAGACAAAGACCATCGGAGTGAATCATAGATATACTTCACCTGGAACTTACAATCTGACTGTTAAGGTAGATCCGGACAATACGAGGCCTGAACTTCGCGAGGATAATAATGTCGGAAACTTGATTGTTAACGTCCATAATTAAGAAACCTAAACAAAAATGAAATACACATT
>DUFK01000037.1 GCA_013331945.1 Nanobdellota archaeon | reverse complement strand
GCGCAAGAGCGATAAGTTCACTTGTAGATTCACCAGAAAGAGCCGGAGATATCGCAGAAATTCTTGTTGGGCTTTGGCCCAAAAGATTCCCTTCTGCTTTAGAACTCTCAAAATCATTGCCTGGAGCAATCAAGCACATCGGTCACTCTCTCCATCCTTTCAGCATGGACAAGGCTAGGGGATTCTATGAAGATGCTTATGCAGTGCCTCGAGAAATAAAGTATGTGCTGGATGATATTCTCTATAATATAGCTATAGATCAGTACCAAGTGTCATTCAGCAAGAACCCGGAAAAAACTTTACAGGAACTAGGGGACTTCGCAAGCCAAGATAATGGAATCAAAAAATTAGCTGAAAGAGTATTAAACTACTACAAAGAAATTTCGAGCTTCTCAATCCCAGGACACGGAACTCTTCAGGAGGCATCATGCCAATAACGACCTCTTACTTTGCAGTAGCCAAGAAGCTGAATGGAGCAAAAATCTCTATTGCAAGATTCAATCGCTTCGCGCGCAAAGTTGGAATCGATGAAATACTGGAATCCTTCGCACCTTCTTCAGAGCTTTTAATGGATTACAAAGACTCAAGGATAAACTGGCCCGAGTATGTGGAAAGATACACTTCAGAGCAGAAAAGGCATTATAGGGAGAAGCCAGAGGATTTCGAAGATTTGTTGCATAGGGGCGAGAAAGAAGATTTAGCATTGCTTTGCTACGAGAAGTTCGAGGGCAAGAAAACTCGGTGCCACCGCATGATCTTATTTGACATGCTGAAGTATCTCGCGGGAGAGCTCGGATACAAACCTGAATTCATTGAAGAAGAACCCTACAAGAAGAAGTGAATGCGGCATCCCCTCTTTATTGCTCGTCTTTGTGATACAAATCTAAAAATTCTATAGCATTCCTTTCTTTATGATAAGCATAAGAAAGCCTGAAGCTTCTTGAATATACTTCTCTTGTTCCTTTTCTCACATTTCGCATTGGCTTCCCTATTTCGGGGTTTTCAATTATCTTTTTTATCTTAGCCTTGACGCTTTTTTGCACTTCTTGGTCCTTAATTTTAGAAATTGCTCTTTTGAAACGTCCGTCAAAAATGACATTTACCATCTTTCAAGTTCAGCAAGGAACTTTTCAACAGGCATGCTCTTAAAGTTCCCCCGTTCATGCCTTTTGTAGGCTTCTTCAGTTCTTCTGGCAAATTCTAAGTCGTCCTTAAATTTCTTATCTAACCCGCCCGCCTTTTTTAGCAGGAGGGAGTCATTTCCTTTGATGATAAGCAGGATGTCTCCTTCTTTAAGGTCATCGCGCATATTGCTAGGAATTACTATCTGGCCCTTCGAACTTATTTTGGTTGTAGCGATCTGTACCATCTTGGTAAGATATGTCTTACCTCCTATTTAAACCTTTTGCTTTTTTGGTTGCTTATAAGAAAAAGTGAATGCGGCTTGCGGGAATCGGACCCGCATCTCGAGCTCTTTCCTTCTTTTCTTGGTTGAGCTTCTTTCGCAAAGAAGGTCAATGGGAAGCTCGCATCTTACCACTAGACTAAAGCCGCGCTTTAAATTAAACCNNTCTCTTGAGAATTTTTTCACAAGTTCTATTGCACTTTTGAGAGAGATGTTATGGCCAGCACTTACTACCAGTGGCTTGCTGTCCTTCTTTGTCTCGACAAGCGCGCCCCTGACCTTACCTCCTATATACACTTTGTCTCCCCTCCCCTCGCCGATAAGAAGCTCCTTGGCAACGCCGATAGTCGCGCCCTGGATTGCAATGCCAAAATGCGATGCGATGCCGCATCCTCTTGGATGGAGAATCCCATGTCCTATAACAAATGTGACATCTGGTTTCATATCCAATTTCTTATACACATCAATCATCACTTGCAACTCGCGGAATGCAAGAAATCCGGGAACGTAAGGAAAGGAAGCTCTTCTCGAAGCAAATTTCTCCTCAATCACTTCGAACTCTGGGTTAACTGTAGCAATGCTCGCCACAACCTCTCTTCCGATTGTCGTGACATCTATTCCGGCAATGCACCGCACTCCTTCGATATCCAGAGAATCTTTCACAACGACAAGTTTTGCCAGTTTCTTCTGCTCTTCTTCCAGTTTCTTCAGATCTATATTAAACCTCTTAGCTATCTCTTCTTTGGACTTGCTCATTTCCTCTTTTTACCTCCAATCTATACCTTTCAGGACTTATCTGGACTTATCTCTGAAGAAGCAGTCGCCATTTTAAAGTTTTTGCATTTAAATAAAAATTAAGGGAAACCTTTTTAAAGTTTAACCGGCCTTTTTTTATTACGAAGATGTTTTTTCAAAAAACAAATTGCAAGTCTTGTGGGAAAAGGATAAACAAGAATCATAGATACTGCTATTTTTGCGGAGCTAGTACGCGCGATGGAGATTACACCTTCAGGGAAAATCTCGACTTGAGTGAAATCAATCTTCCATTCCCATTCGGGAAGATATTTGATAAGTTGACTAAGGAACTTGCGCGGGAGATGGATAAGATTTGGGAAGAAGAGACGGGTGAGGCGAGAAATAAGGTCGAGAGGAGAGGAGTTAGCATAAGCATCAGCAATAAGGATGGAGTTCCCCGAATCATGATAAATGACCCTAGAAAAACAGAGGACCAATTTGCAAAGAGGACAAAAGAGAATCTGAAGAGGTCTGCGAGTAAAGAAGAGATTGAGCACTATTCTAAGTTTCCTCGAGAAGAGGCGAGGACTGATGTGAAAAGATTTTCAGATAAGGTTGTCTATGAGCTCGCTCTTCCTGGTGTGAGGGATCCAAAGAAAGTTTTTATCAACAAGCTGCAGAACAGCATCGAAGTAAAGGCTTTTGGGGATGACAAGATCTACTTCAAGTTGATTCCTATGGATATGCAGATTCAGGGGTATTCTTTAAAGGATGAGAGGCTGACTCTCGAGCTGAAGGATTAGGCTGATGGCGAGGGGCTCTGGGAGCACGGAACGCGGGGTACATGGCACGGAGCAATAGAGGGGGAAGAATGGAGGCAAAGTACTTATCTATAAAAAAAGCTTGCGAGACAGATTCCAAGATTTTTTCTGAGATTATTTCCGGCCTGCAAAAAGGGGAATTTAGCACAGAGAAGGATATCTCTCGCTTCATCTTGTATAGATTTAGGCAATTTGGTGTCAGAAGCGCTTTTCCTCCAATTGTAGCAAATAATTGTGCAGAGATTCATGCAAGGCCCCGCGACAAGAAACTCACGCACGGATTTTTGGTTCTTGATTTTGGCTGCAGGGTGAATGACTTGGCATCCGACTTTACAAGAACTATATTTCTTGGCAGGGCCTCTGGAATAGAGAAAGGGCTTTATCGCCTTGTGCAGAAATGTCAGCAGGAATGTGTTGCACGAGTGAAGGTGGGAGCAGACTGCAGGACTCTTGATACGTTTGCACGCAAAAAGCTTGGTAAGCTTTCACGTTTTTTCATACATTCTCTCGGGCATGGGATCGGAAGAAGGATACACATGCGTCCGCGCGTCAGTTCGCGCTCTCGTGAGCGGCTTGCAGAAGGGCAATTTATCACGATAGAGCCTGGCATCTACATGAAGAGGAGCAGAGGTAGAAAAGAACTAGGAATTAGGATTGAGGATACGCTTTTTGTCGGCGGTGCCGGGGGCACAGGGCTCGGGGCAGGGAGAACAGAGGTGCTTACGAGAGCGCCGAGGAAATTTATGGAGGTAAAAATTTGATACAAAAATTTATATAATCAAAAAGTTATGCTATTATTATGACCAAAACAGAGCAAAATATGCTCCATTCTCTCGAGGAAATAAAAGAAAGATTAGAGCATATAGAGGTTAAAATGAGAAGTTTATTCGAAGTCAGGCCGGAATATCTTAAAAAGTTGAGGAGAATTGAGAAAGAAGGTTATGGTGAAACCTTTACTTCTATAAAAGAGTTAAGAAGAAAGATAGAGAACAAATAAAATGCCTCGCCAGCACAAAACTACTAAAAATTTAGATAGGATTTTGGTAAAGTTAAGGAAGAAAGATAAAAAGCTTTATGAGAACCTTCTCGGCAAGATGCAAGAGGTTCTAGAGATTTACGATGTTGAGCACTATAAGAATTTAAGATACGATTTGAAGGAATTTAAGGGAGTTCATGTTGGCAGTTTTGTCCTAGTCTTTAGGTATGACAAACAAAACGATTTTATTTACTTTGCAGACTTCGACCATCACGATAAGATTTATAAAAAAAGTTTTGAGGGAGAATAAAATGGATTACGCAGTTCCACACCAAAGGAAAGGCAAGAATGCCAAAAGGAATAAGAGGAGATTCCGAGTTTACAAGAAAGGCAGGCCTGCTCCAGCCCAAAGCTGAAGCAGCGCTGAAATTCTGGCAGAGGAGAAAGAGAGCTTGGATAAATTTATAACTCAGATTCTTTTTCTTTAATTATGAAAGCAGTACTTGTCGCTCTTGGAGGGAACGCTCTTCTCAAAAAGGGGCAAAAGGAAAGTATTCTGACTCAATTCAAGAATGTCGAGAAGACAATCGAAAAGATTTCTGTGCTTGCGAAAGAGCATGTTCTGACTATCACGCATGGGAATGGACCCCAAGTCGGCTCTTCACTCATAAGGGTTGAGGAGGCGTTCGGCAAAGCCTACTCTCTTCCATTAGAGGTTGTTGTTGCAGAGACAGAAGCTGAAATTGGATACATAATACAGCAGAGCTTGTACAACTTTCTCAAGAGGCATAAGATTGATCTTCCAGTCATAAGTGTCCTGACCCAGGTTATAGTCTCGAAGGAGGATCCTGCCTTCAAGAATCCCACGAAATTCATAGGCCCTTATTATAATGCGAAGCAGGCTGTTGAGCTGAAGAAGCAAGGGATGCACATCAAGGCTGATCCAAGAGGTGGCTTCCGGAGAGTTGTCGCTTCTCCACTTCCTTTGAAGATTGTAGAGGCTTCGGCAATCAAGAAATTTACAAAGGAAGCAATCGTTATTGCTGCTGGAGGGGGCGGAATTCCTGTTGTGGAGGAAAGAGGAAATTTGAGGGGTGTTGAAGCTGTCATCGATAAGGATTTGGCATCTGCAGTTCTTGCTACTGATTTAGGGGTAGAACTTTTTATCATTCTGACAGATGTTCCATGCGCTTACTTGGATTTTGGTAAGCCAACACAGAGGCCTTTGAGAAGGATAACGCTGAAGCAGGCAGAACAGTACATAAAGGAGGGGCATTTCGGAGAGGGGAGTATGGGCCCAAAAATTCAGGCTGCCATCAACTATCTGCAGAAGGTTAATGGACTCGTTATCATAACAAGCCCGGAAAAGATTTCCCAGGCTCTTCAACAGAGGGATGGAACAATCATCTCAAGAGGATTTACGGCGAGATAAGAATTGGAAGGAGAAAAAGATTTAAATAAATAAGAATACTCTGTCTCGAAGGCAGAAAAAGGGGAAAGAAAGAGGGGAAATGGCGAGACAAAAAGTAATCATCCTCGGAGCCGCGGGAAGGGATTTCCATAACTTCAATACTTTCTTTCGTGATAATCCTTCTTATGAGGTTGTAGCCTTTACTGCAGAACAGATTCCCGGAATTTCTAATCGCGTGTTTCCTTCACAGATCGCCGGCAAGCTTTATCCGCGCGGGATAAGGATTTATGCCGAAGAAGAGCTTCCCTCTCTTGTGAAAAAGTTTGATGCCGATGAAGTGAT
>DUFK01000007.1 GCA_013331945.1 Nanobdellota archaeon | reverse complement strand
GGGATAAAGAGTGTTGCAGATTTAGAGCGGGCAATCAAAAGACACAATATCTCGGGCCTGGAGAGATTCGGGAAGAAGAGTGAGGAGAATCTCTCTCGGGGAGTTGAGGTATTCAAGAAGGGGCAGGAAAGAAAGTTGCTTGGAGAAATCCTGCCCATCGCAACATCTCTCGTCGAACAGCTGAAGAAAAGCAAGGAAGTTCGAAGGGTGGAGTATGCGGGCTCTCTCAGGAGGATGAAAGAAACGATTGGCGACATTGACCTTCTTGCCACCTCATCAAAGCCGGCAAAAGTAATCCAGTATTTCACTTCTCTTCCAGACGTCAAGCGGATTCTTGCACAAGGCCCTACAAAAGCCACAGTCATCCTGAAGGATGGAATGCAAGCAGACTTGCGCGTTCTCAAGGAGGGGGAATATGGATCTGCCATGCAGTATTTCATCGGAAATAAAGAGCACAATATAAAGCTAAGAGAAATTGCAATCAGAAAAGGCCTGAAGCTGAGTGAGTATGGCCTCTTTAAACGCACAGGGCTCAGGGCTCAGGGCTCGGAGCAATGGATGAGAATCGCAGGAAGTACAGAAGAGGGAATCTATAAGAAACTTGGACTGGAATGGATTCCTCCTGAGCTCAGGGAAAATACAGGGGAGATTGAAGCTGCGCAGAAAGGAGCTCTTCCATCCCTGATCGAGCTCAGAGACATGAAAGGAGATCTGCATGTGCACACAAAATACTCTGATGGGAATGATTCCATAGGGAAGATGGTAGAAGCTGCCGCAGCTAGGGGATATGAATACATCGCAATCACAGATCATAGCAAATCGCGCGCGAATGCTGGAGGCTTGAGCGAAAGCGAATTACAAAAACAATGGAAAGAGATTGATGCACTCAACAGAAAGCAAAAGAGAATCCATATCCTGAAAGGAACTGAATGCGACATCCTCGCAGATGGAAGCTTGGATTACTCGGATAGGATCCTGAGCAAATTTGACCTTGTTGTAGCCTCAATACATTCTGGATTCAAAGCGACAGAGAGACAGATGACAGAGAGAATATGCAGGGCCTTGGGAAACAAGTATGTAACAATCCTTGGCCATCCTACTGGAAGGCTCATCAACAGAAGACCCCCATATGAAGTAGACATGGAACAAATCTTCCAAGTTGCGCGCAAAAATAAAAAAATCCTTGAGATAAATTCATTTCCAAGAAGGCTAGATTTGAATGATTCACACATTAGAGCAGCAAAGAATGCAGGATGCAGATTCTCAATAGACACAGATTCTCATAGCTTCCGCCACTTAGCATTCATTCATTATGGAGTTGCGCAGGCGCGCAGGGGATGGCTTGAGGAGAAGGATGTTGTGAATGCACATTCGCTGAAGGAACTCATCCGCATCTTGAAGAAAGATATATAAATTTTGGCGGCTTCATTAATGAATGACTAAACTGAAAGAACTAATGTTAATCCCTGTAATGCTGGGGGGAACAGCATCCATTGATCCTCAGGGACTAGAGGGCATTGTTAATCCAAATAAATCCGAGCCAGAATATTCCCTATCTTATCCTTCGAATAAGCAAATCAACCAGCAGCAGAATGGGTATCTTGATTATATGGCGGCTAGTGACTTCTTAACAAAGAACGACTTTGAAAAGAAAAGCGAGGTTATGTTTGCAGAGATCGGTAGTAAAAAGAGCACTTTCTTAAGATCTATGAGATCACATGTAACTGCGTTCAAGGGTGCAATTGATTTGGTAAAACAGGGTAATAAAAAGCAGGTCTATCATGTAGAGGTCGCAGATTACAATAAAATGGAGAGCAACTTGGGATACTTAACAGTGCTTCTTTTTGCAGATTCATACCAGAACTTTGCGGCTGGAAACAACTCTGCGGGAATGCAATCTCTTACCGACACACTTGTGTTTTGTGAGAATATCGCTAGAAGCGGCGGAACCAGAAGCTATGTATATGGAAATTCGGCAAGGTATAGACTCGTCTTTAATGAGATGGAGGAATTATTGCCAAGGTTATCGCAACCGAACTTAAAGAAATTGGAAGATTTTTCTAAAGAAGTCCTTAAATATGATACGACCGCTGAAATGATTCGGAGACAGCTTCCTCAGCAACTCGGATTGATAGACCGGGTAATTTCTGGAGATTTTAGCGGGTTAACAAGAAGGGGAAATGTTCTCGATGAAGAGATTGCAAAGACTGTAGCAGAACAGGTGTCCAAACTTAATCCTGCACAAAGACAAGAACTTAAAGAGATCGCAGGTAAGGCATTGACCGGATATGTTGGCTCTCTTCTAGAGACCTTAAGCAGACCTGAAGGAGAATGGAAACCAATTGCCCCACCAGATCTCTATCTGCCTCCTTTTGGAAATCTAAATCCGTTATTAGATGCAATAGGTGCACCTCCTGGACCACCTATTTTACAGATTGCAATGGAGCATCGTACAAGATATAGGTTGCTTCTCCTGCACAGCAAGATAGAGCAATACAGATGGGAAAATCATGAACTGCCTGCAACACTTGATGAATTAAAGGATCTGCAAGCGATACTTGACCCACTATCTGGCGGAAAGTTTGAGTACAAGAAAAAAGAGAGTAGGTTGGGCTACGATTTATATAGTAACGGAAGCAAGAATCATGGATTCCAGACAGGAAAGATATTTCTCTCTTCGGGACGAAGAGAATAATCTCTTAAGTTATAATCAGCCCAAAGTAGTCCTAAGATTATATATATATCACTCACACTAAGATTCAACAAATTCCTATATTCAAGGGCTAAAAGGAGGTTTAAAACAAAAAAGAATGAACAAAAAAGCCAAGATAAGTTTGGTTGTTGCAGGCTTGATTGCAGTGATTGCAATTGGTGTAGCAATTTATTCTGCTGATTTTGCAAAAGCTGAAAATCCTGATGATCCACCAGCATGGCCAGATTATACATCTGATGTGAGGATTACTGGTAGTGAGTCTATGAAAGATATTGATATGTACACTACGAATGGTGGAAGTGCTCAGGCTCAAAGCTGGTCTGAAACAAAGATGTTTATAAAGACTTATGGTGGAGACAGTTATCCGCCAGAGTATAATAATTCGTATACCTACTACTACTGGACTCCACCCCTTGCACCCGGACAGACTCATCATAATGTTCGTCTCAAATTGAGTTGTGGAGAATGGCAAGGAGATTATGCTGGATTTGAAGTATGGAGTGGCGCAGACCACTATAATTGGATATACGAAAGTAATGAGAACAACAACAACGATTACGCAAGTTGCGGAATTTAATAACTGGATTTAATAAATTTCTTTTCCTTTTATTTATTTTTTTCTTCTTCTAATCCCCCAACACCGAATCCGATCAATCGCACTCCCCTCCCTATCTTAAGAAATCCTTTCATGAGCTCTCTCGCCCATATCTTTGCATCTTTCTCCAGTACAGGAGAGCGGAATTTCTTCTGCCTCGTGTGGGTCTCAAAGTTTTCATAGCGAACTTTCACTATGATTGTCTTAAATCTTGTTTTGCTCTCGCGTGCATCTTCTAGCACTTCTTCTACGAGAGCATCAAGAGCTGCAAGGATTCTCTCCTGAGAAGACGTATCTTCTTCAAAAGTGGCCTGTCTGCTTATGCTTTTCGCTTTCCATTCTCCGCCGATTTCCCTATCAGATTTGCCCTGAGCTTCTAAATGCAAATACTCACCATTCTTACCAAAAACTTTTGCGAGTTTTGCCTTATCATAATTCTGAATCTGCCCAATAGTCTCCACTCCAAGAGCTTTCAGTGCCTCTTCCATCTTCGGTCCCACTCCCGGCAGCTTCCGCACATGCAGGGGATAGAGAAACATCTTCACTTCATGTGGCTTCACAGGCGTAAGCCCATCCGGCTTCTGAAAATCCGAGGCAATCTTGGCAACAAGTGCATTCGGGCCAAGGCCGATGCTGCATGTAAGACCTTCTTTTTTCTTCAGCTCTTTCTTGAATTCACGCGCCAATTTTTCAGCGCCATCAAATCCAAATGTCGAAACATCAAATGTCACCTCATCAATACTTGCAAGCTCGAACTTGCATTCTGGAAATTTCTCACGTGCCTGTTGCATGATGCGCACAGAAGTTTCCATATAATATCTCATATCCACCGGAAGAAAGATAGCATGAGGGCAGGCGCGAAAGGCCCAACTTATCGGCATTGCGCTGTGAATTCCAAATTTTCTTGCCTCGTAATTGCACGTGCTCACAACCCCCCGCCCCTTGCCATCTTTAGGGTCTGCGCCTATGACGACAGGCCTGCCGCGAAGCTCTTGCTTTCTCACTTCTTCGCAGGATGCGAAGAAGGCATCAAGATCTAGGTGCAGGATAATTCTTTCTCTATTATTTTGACTCTTTTCTTCATTCATCGTAACAAGACAAACCGGACAGGATGCAATTCATCCTAAGGAGAAAGCTCTAAAGGAGATGGTGCAAGTTTCCGATCCAGATTTACAATAAAATTGAATGCCGCGTCAGACATCATCCTCAGGGAAGCCTCATTGAGATACGAAGATTTATCTTCGGAATTCCTATAGTGCATGAAAAGATTCGGAGTCCTGACCTTTAGGCTTCGAGAAAAAAGACCGAGCACATTCCTAAAAGCTATCTCTGCAGGAACAGATTCTGAAAAGTGCTTGATATCATCCTTATCACTCTTCTTGATAGCCATAAAGCAAAATGAATTCTCTATTCCTTCTTCAAAGAAAGATTCAGAGGAAGAGGTGACTCGCGACATCCTTTCTGTGGATTCAAAATCAATCTGAATCTTCTCAAAGACTTTTCTTGCGATTTCAAGTATGCGACTCTCACTGTTTTCCTGCACAACAGGCCAAAGAGCTATCATCTCACCCTCGCCGCATAGAGAAAGATTGCAGACAGTCACTATCTTCTTTACCTCAGACGCGTGTTTCTCTATGTATGCCCTGCTCCCTATCCTTCCTTTAGGATGTGCAAAGTTCGGTTCTTCCTTACCGAAGAGGATAAATTTAGTTTTATTGTTCAGGAGGCCTTTTTTCTTGTACTCGAGCACGCGCCTGTAGACATCTAGAAGCACTGAAACCCCAGAAGCATTACCATTTGCGCCGGGGGAATTCTCAAAAGAATCATAGTTGCTTGCGATGATTATCTCTTTATTCCCTCTACCTAGCTCCAGAATGATATTTGTCCCATCTTCTCCTTTGTAACTGAACCTCTCAAGGTCATATTCATAGCTCTTACCCTGCAGATACTTCAAAAGAACATCCATCCTCTCTTCATCGTTCATCCCCTCCAGCTCAAGTACAAGGTCCATCAATGCCATCTTCCCCCTCCTTAAATTCCATAGTGGATAAAGTTAAGAACTTTTATAAAAGCTTTTGCCCTTGCGATGCCATGAAAGTCGCACATGTAACTAATTGTTATTCAAGACAGAATGGAGTTGTTGTAGCTATAGATGAATATCAATCTGGCTTGAACAGGTTTGGAGTTGAGAGCATAATTCTAGCGCCAGATGATTCCCCCAGCAAGGAAGGAGTGGTGAATGTGAAAGGCACTGTCTGGAATGGAGATTGTAAGGGATACAGCAGAAATGCGACATTTACTGGCGAGATAAAAGAGGTCTTGGACGATTTCGACATCATGCACATACACCATATCTCTGCTGCATTCCCAGGAATAGGGAACCCGATTACGAAAGAAGCGTTTGATTTTGCGAAGAAGATGGGGAAAAAGATTGTTTTCCATAATCACACAAGGAGTGATATTTACTTTACTGTATACCACCCAGTAGGAACTTTGATCCCGCTAATCTCCTCAGAGGTCATCAGAAAGATTAATGTAAAAAATTGCAATGATGCTGATTGTGTCATCGCCCCCTCGCAGAGCATTGCAGAGCTTTTACAGGAATGGGGCGTGAAGAGCAGGATAGAAGTCGTTCCGACAAGCATTGATTTTGAGAAATTTGCATCCGGAAACAGGAAGAGGATAAGAGCGGATTATGAGATTCCGGATGAGACACTAGTAGTCGCATACATCGGAAGGATCTCTGGAGAGAAGAATGTTCTCGATCTGTTACCGATTGCAGAAATTCCCGGCATAAAGCTGATGTTTGTCGGAGATGGGATGCAAAAGGAAAAGCTCGAAAAGATTGTCAGGGGAGACGAAGAGCTGTATGGCAGGGGAAGAGTCATCTTTACAGGACAAAAACCATATTCGGAAATCCAGGATTACTATGCCGCAGCAGATATGATTGTTACTGCCTCACAAAGTGAAACTCAATGCCTTGCAATATGGGAAGCGCATGCTGCGGGAAAGCCCGTCATCGCACTTGATGCACCAGGGATCAGAGATTATGTGCAAGATAGGGCAAATGGTAGACTCGTTGAGTACAAAGAAGAACTTGCTGGAGTGATAGAAATACTAGATCAGCACAGAGGTTCATATCGCAACCTTGTCGAGGGTGCAAAAAAAGTTACAGAAGAAAGAAAGGCGATGAAGAGCAGCGCCGAGCGCCTCCTAGAAATATATCAGAGCTTACTTTGAGAAGAATGTTTAATCCTATTATTTTTTCTCTTTTTAATTTTTCAGATTTGATGGAGTTAAGAACTTTTATAAAAGTTTTTGCCGTTGAAGAATCATGAAAATTGTGCACGTAACGAATTGCTATTTGAGGCCGAATGGTGTAACGGTGGCCATCAACAAGTATCATCACGATCTGAAAGAGATGGGGATAGAAAGTCTTGTATTGGCTCCAGACAAGCAAGAAGGGGATGATGACAGCATAATCCGGGCGGGTGGCAAGATTGAGGTGAACGGATACAGCACTTTTGTAAATTTTGCAGATTTGGAGGAGAGCAGTTTCAATGAAATAAGGAGCGCGGAAATAATCCACTTGCACCATCCACCATTTGGCTTTCCATTCATTTTAAATCCGTTGGCCCGCGAGGCTTTCAAATTTGCAAAGAATAATGGAAAGAAGATTGTTATTCATATTCATTCGCGCTACGATCTGGATGTAAATTCTTACAGCGCAATAGCAAGACTTTTATCGAGAGTCTCCACGGGATTAGTAAGATACTCGATAGCAAGATACAGCAATCAGGTAGATTGTGTTATAGCACCTTCAGTAAGCATAAAGGGCCTTCTCGAGGATTGGGGCGTGAAGACTAGAATAGAGGTTATTCCAACATCTGTTGATGTTGAGAAATTTTCTGGAGGAAATAGGAGTGGAATAAGAGAAGAATACCAAATAAAAGAGAAGGAGCTTTTAGTTTCATACATAGGGAGGATTGCAGAAGACAAGAATGTGCTCGCCTTGAAAGAGATCATTGAAATTGACGGAATAAAAATGATGTTTGTCGGAGATGGCCAGCAAAGAAAAGCATTAGAACGGGTTGTTGGAAACAGCAGGCATAAGAATAAAGTAATATTTACTGGTCAAATCCCCTATGATGTGGTGCAGGATTACTATGCTGCTTCTGATATTATCACTACAGCATGCATTTCAGAAACTCAATGCCTCGCAGTATGGGAAGCGCATGCTGCGGGAAAGCCAGTTGTAGCCGTCAGAGCTCCTGGAATAAGTGATTATGTTCAGGATGGTGTTAATGGAGTACTGGCTAATCGTTCTGCGGAATTAAAGACTTATATCGGGAGGCTTGACGAAGACCGAGTAAGACTCGAAGAGCTTTCCAGGGGCGCAATAGAGGTGTCAAAAAGAAGAAAAAGAGAACCAAGCAGTGCTGAAAGACTTGCAGGGGTTTATCAGAGGCTACTTTGATCAAGAGGTTCTTTCCCAGTTCCCGTTCTCACCTCAACCTGCTCCTTGAGCTGTTTCGCAATTTCTTTGCTCTTGAGCACTTGCGCAAGCTTTTCGAGGGATGATTCTTTCACATCTCTCCTGTCCTTGATGCCTGCGTTGAACAGAAGGCGCGAACGGACACGTCCGATATTCTTGAATCGCAGAAGCGCAAGCAGTTCCTCTTTTGCTCCATACTTAAGACGCACTCGAATCTTGGCAATCTCTCCAAGAAGATCTTTCTTCCCAAGAAGCAGGGCAAGCTGTTCGAAAGAATAAAGAAGCCAATCCGCATTGCTCGTCTTCGTAAGCAATTCACCAGGCCTTATCTGATACTTCTCAAGCAGAATCTCTTCACCCTTTTCATTAAGCCAATCGCAGAACATGAGTGCTGTCTTGAATGAGTCAAGGAAACCTTCATCGACAAAATCATTCTGCGTGTACAAGCAGTCTTCAACGCGGAGAAGCTCTTCTTGCAGATCTTCATATTCTGCCTGTTTCATCCTTATGAGCGGCCTCATCTCACTAGTATCACATATAGCCTGCATGACTCCAATCTCCTGCAGCTTCCTTCCATGACCTGTATCAAGGCTGGCCTTTTCAATCGCCTTTATCAGATGATGTGCAGTAAGGGGATCAATGTAAAGCTGGGAGACGCGAGCACCGAGGTTCGTTGCCTGCAGCTTTCCATCTTTTTCTGTGATGAATTTGTATTTAGTCAGTGTGTCAAGAATCTTGTCAAGACGCATCTCAATCTTTCCTGTATCGCCGTACTGGTGAGCCCAGAAAGTCTTTTCGAAGAATTCTGAAAGTTTTGCCCTGGTCTTCGTAAAGGAGATTGCAATCAAACTCAAGATGTACACTCTTAACACAGGCTCTACCGCGAGCTTGCTGTAGATGTCCTCAGGCACTCCATTGATGTAGCGGTCAAGTATCTCTTCTTTCTCTTTCTCGGATTTTGCGATGCAGATGGCCTCACCTTCGGTATGGTAACTTGGACGGCCCGCCCTTCCTGTAAATTGCTTCATCTCAAGAACAGGAATCCAATCGGTGTAGCTTCCTGAAAATCTGCGCAGGTCTCGAATTATGGCCCTGTCTGTGGGAAATTCAAGGCCGAGGCCGAGAGTCGGCGTACAACAAATTATCTTGATTTTCCCTTCCTTGAATGCTACCTCTATCACTCCTCTTTGAGCTGGAGCAAGTCCGGCATGATGGAATGCAACTCCACTCATGACACAGGATGCGAGCTTCTCGCACTGTTTTGTCGCATGGCCAAGAGCTTTCAATATTTTCTTTGCCTCTTCCTCAAGTCTCTCGCCCGCAAGCTTATGTTTCTCTAGCACATGCACAAGACTTTCTGCAACACTTTCTGCTGATTTCTTTGTCCCGACAAAAACAAGTGCTTGTTTTCCCACCCTCATGGTATCGAGAGCAAGATCCAGCGTCGGATCGCGGGCAATCCCCCGGACTTTATATCCCTCTTTTTTGCCGAAGAAATCTATCTCATTCTGCAAGTTCACTCCTTCATAGAGCTTTACAGATCTCCAGGTATCATGAACAAGTTCTGCATCAAGCCATTTCGCAAGCTCGCCAGGATTTCCGATGGTTGCAGAGAGAGCGACGATCTGTGCCTGCAACAGCTCGCGTAACATCGTAATCAGAACCTCAAGTGTTGGCCCGCGAGAGATATCATTCAGCAGATGCACTTCATCAACAACCACTATGCTCACATCAGAAAGCCAGTCTGCATAATGCCTTATCAGAGAATCAAGTTTCTCATTACTGCAGATTATCAAATCGTAGCGCCCAAGATAGCTGTCAGCGCCATCAAGATCTCCGATGCTTAGTGCAACTTTTACACCCAAGCTTTCATAGCGTGCCTTAAAATCATTGAACTTCTCTGTCGCGAGCGCTTTCAGGGGAACTGTATAGATTGCCTTTCCTCCCCGCTCAAGAATCTGCTTGAGCATCGCCATTTCTGCGATGAAAGTCTTTCCGCTCGCAGTAGGAGCGCACACAAGAATGTTCTTTCCATCCAAGAGCCCAGCCTTCACGGCCTTCACTTGGGGGGGTGTCAGAGTGGAAAATTTCTGAGAGAAGTTCAGAAAGAGTTTTTCAGGCAGTTTATTTCTGATTTCCTCGATTTGCATCTGCTGTTCAAGAAGACTGAACTTAAAAGGTTGATGGTGTAGAGCCGGGAAAAGAATTACTTGGATCTTATGATCAGCAATTGCTGCAGATCATGATAATACAATCTTCTTTCCCGTATTGCATCCTCTATTTTCAGCATATAGCTGTCCATGTAGCCCTCCTCTTCTCCTTGCAAGG
Organism: Nanobdellota archaeon; assembly: GCA_013331945.1. Lineage (GTDB taxonomy): Archaea > Nanobdellota > Nanobdellia > Pacearchaeales > UBA12030 > UBA12030 > UBA12030 sp10106u. The sequence continues at coordinate 12,760 of DUFK01000007.1, read as the reverse complement.
TCCCATGGCACCATTCATAGTGCTCATCTTTCAGGATAACCTGTCTCCCGGTATAATTCAGAATGGTCTCTCTCTTCCTCTCGTCAGATTCACCTAGGACTATCTCTCTTAATTTCATACCATTTTGACGTGGGAAAAGTTTATAACTTTTTTTGCTTGAAGTGTATGATGGAAACACTTGAAAGCATGCTCACGCCTGAAGAAACGCGCGGGGCCGAAAAATTCTTTCAAAGGCTCGGAGAGGCTGATTTGCGGAATGTACAAAAAGTCCTAAGTGCTGTGGACAGGACGGTTAAAGAGTATTTTGGTGCGAATGAACTCAATTATTCTACAATTCCTTATCTCATCTCATATTATGGCACTCTCGGCACTCCATTCTTCGCTGCATACCTGATTGGCGGATGGCTGAATAAGGAGGCAGAAAGGCCAGACATCGACTTGATGATTGCCACAAATGCTAGATACACCCATGGATTCTCAAACCCCTTATGGGGCAGAAATCCTGAAAATTGGGAACCTATGCTAAGAGAGCTAAACAAGGAGTTTGAGTATGGGGAAGAATTAACAATGGGGGGAGAGCTTCCGAACGATTATAACATCGGAGCAACAAAGGGAAAGGTCATGTTCAATGTCCACCCTGGGGAAGGAAGAGATTTAGATTTAGTGTATGTCAGGAGCTTTCGGGATTATTCGGCAGGTAGGATGGATTCATGCTTCTTCCTCTCCGAGGAAGAATTCATCACGAGGAGAGATGTAGATGGAGATGGAAAGCCCCTTGCAAGGCTTCCTCTATATAGGAATTCGCAGAATATTGTGCCGGTGAGGGGGAGTCAGAGGCAATTCCATACTGGAGATTATGTATAATTAAATTTATAAGTTCAGATTTCTTATGATGGGAATGGCAAAAGAGTATAGCACAGTAATGGACATTGTACTTCCAGTCACGGAGAGCGTTGGCAGAATTGCCAGAGATATCTCTCTCGCAGCAATTTTGACACTTGGAATTACTTCTGGAATGAGCTACGCAGGAGATGCAGGAGATACAGGAAATTCAGGAAATACTCCCGGATTAGAAGGGGTGCAGGAAAGAAATCAGGAAACCCTCCAGAAGAAAGTAGAAAAAAGATGGGAAGCGAGCGTAAAGGATGACAGCTGGAGAGAAAAATTGTCAGGGCTTGCTAAGTATGGTGAATATATCGGCATAAAAGTAAAAGAAGATCTGGAAAAACAGCTTTCGCTTCCAGATGAAGTTAAAATCGGCGGCAGGACTATCGATATAGTTGATGCCACTGAAGTTGCTGATTACAAGAGAAAAGAAGATGTGGACTACAGCTTCAAAATCCTTCAGGCAGAAGACCGCATAGTTGCGCCGGCAGGAATCCAGGCTGGAACGAACAAAGAGTACGGCACCGCTGAAGAATTCAAAAAAATCACGAAAAATTGTCTGGAAAATATGATGTGGATATTCACTTTGAGTGAAGCTGACAAAGAGAAAGCAGACGGGATATCAGTGTCCCATTCGCAGGGTTTTCCCCAGTATAACCTGTTCTCTGCTGAAGGAAAGGGGTATAGTGGAATAGGAACGACTTTCCCAAAGGTAACTTTCTATTTTAAGGAAAAATCCGGCGAGGGCGGACAAAACATTTATAAGATTGCAAATTCTAGAAGGTAGTAAGCCAAAATACCAAAAGAAAGAGGATGGACAAACTACGTGTAGAACTCTGGGAGAGCCCTAAAGATGTTACAATAATAGAAGGTTTCCCTGGATTCGGAATGGTCGGCATCATCGCCACAGAGGCGATTATTGATTTTCTAAAACCAAGACTTATCGGCCGCATTACATCAAACAAGCTTCCTGCACTTATAGCAGTGCATGATGGGAAGGTTGTAGAGCCTCTTGGGGTATTTTATGATCCAAAGAATAATCTTGTCCTCCTTCACGCTGTAACAAACATCGCTGGATTTGAGTGGGATCTATGCGATGCTGTGCTTGAGGTTGCAAGACTTCTGAAAGCTAAGGAGATCGTGAGCATGGAAGGTATTGGAACTTTGGCACAACTGCCGGCTGGAAGCGGAAAGGGCAGGGAAGCAAAGCCTGAGGGTGGAAAAACTTATTTCTACGCGAATAATGATCCTGCAAGAAAGAAATTTGATTCTCTCGGAGTGAAACAGCTTAGTGAAGGAATCATCGTCGGAGTCACAGGCTCCCTCGTTCTGAAGGCAGGGGATAAGATGAGGATGTCCTGCGTATTTGGAGAGACTCATTCTGGATTTCCGGACAGCAGGGCTGCAGCATCTGTAATTGGAATAATCGATAAGTACTTCGGCCTGAACGTGCCTTCTGAACCCTTGATGAAGAAGGCAGCAGAGTTTGAGGGGAAGCTCGAGGATTTATTCGGCAAGATCAAGAATACTTCTCAAGAGAAGGAGAAGCTGGACAGGATTCCTTATATTGAGTGAGAATTTCATTTCTCCTATTTTTCTGATAGATTTAAAACTTTTTCGCTACCATATATGCCCATGGCTTCAGGAAATTTTTTTATTGGCGATGGTGGTATTTCCATAGATGGATTCCGGAAGGAAATCCAACCTTTTTTTGAGGATAAAGGGTACTCAATGCCGGATGTTCTATTTGTTGATTCGAGATTCGGCCATAAAGACTCTATCTTAGTCTCTATTTCAGGTGCTGGAGATCTAGAAAGTGTAGTTAATGGCACGCTTTTAGAGTTGTACGACAAGCTCGAAGAGGAGAACAAAGGCAAGAGATTTGAAGAGATTGCCGTTCAAAATTGTTACCTCAGAAAATTTTCACATTATGACGAGATAGATAAAGAAAGAAAGCTTGTTCATAGAGGGGAGTATCAAGTAATTGGGATTTATCAAGAAGATAATACCGCTTCACAATTATTTCCAGCCCTCGCGCAAGGTTATCTTCTAGAGAATGTATCACTTAAACTAAATAAGGTCGAGGAAGAAGCAAGGGAGCTCCTCGACAAGAAGCTTTCAGAACTTTAGTTCTCACTCCCCGACAATCTTCACTAGAACTCTTTTGCGCCTTTGTCCATCAAACTCTGCATAGTAAATCTGTTCCCAGGAGCCAAAGTCTAGCTTGCCTGCAGTTATCGCAACAACAACTTCACGGCCCATGACAGTTCTCTTCAAGTGAGCATGAGCATTATCTTCTCCTGTAAGATTGTGCCTATACTTCTTCACATCTTCAGGAGCTAGCTTCTCGAGCCATTCCTGATAGTCATGCAACAATCCGCTCTCGGCATCATTGATATACACAGAAGCAGTGATGTGCATAGCATTCACAAGTGCGAGACCTTCCTTAATCCCCGATTTGCGCACAGCTTCCTCAATCTGTTGCGTGATATTCACGAATTCAATCTTCCCCTTCGTGCAAAACCAGAGCTCTTCGCGGTAGGATTTCATCTCAGCGCTCCCCTTCGCATTCCTCCAGGAATCTTTCAAGGTACTCTTCCATGAAGCTGTGCCTTCCCTCTGCGATCTGTTTTGCTGTTCCAGTGTTCATCTTATCCTTCAGGTGAAAAAGCTTTTCATAGAAATGATTGACACTTGTTGACTTTGATTTATTGTATTCCTCTGATGTCGCAAAGGCTACTGGCTTCAGCTCAGGATTATGCATCTCTTTGCCCATGCTCGCTCCGGCAGCAAAACATCGTGCAATTCCGATTGCACCAATCGCATCAAGCCTATCGGCATCTTGTACTGCCTTGCCTTCAAGCGACAACTCTATTGTCTTGCCAATACCAGAAGAAAAGGACATATTGTTTATAATGTCTAAAACACTTTCCCGCACAGAATCATCCACGCCGAGAGAATAGAGAAAGCTCTCTGCTTCTTCAGATGAATTTTCATAAGCTCCTGTAAACTTTCTATCCCCTATATCGTGCAGCAAAGCCGCAAGCTGGACTACAAGCGTGTTAGCACCTTCTCCCTCTGCGATCCTTATGGAACTCTTCCACACCCGATTGACATGTGGCCAGTCATGGCCGCTAGAATCAGATTCATGCCTCTTTTTTACATATTCTACTGTTTGATCAATTAGGTATTGTTCATCCATCTTTTTCTCCCTTTTTGCCTTTCTGCCTCTTTCTGTCCCTCTTGTATCTTCCCCTTCCAAATTATGTGGGATTACTACTAATACTTTTCAATCAAAGCACGGACATCATCCCAAAGCTGAATATTCTCAGGCCTATGCTCTGAAAGCTCATATCCGGGAATAGGAGAGAATCTTATTGCTGCAATCTTAGTCGTGTCAATTCCATCGTGAATCGATTCAAAAGAATCGACAGCAAAAGTACTGTCATTAACGATCATACCCCCCAACTTGACACCCCCATCTTGGGTTGATCCATCTGGCATTGAATTTCTAATGTAGTTTGCTGTGTAAGATATCCTTCCCGGCAAGTTCATTGCGAGGTAGGAGAGTAAATCCTCAGCTTCTTTCAAGCCTAATTGCCTAGGTAGGGCAATCGTGCTCCTTTCAAAAAGATCATCAAGATTTTCTGGTGCCATGTGTGTAAGGGCTAAGGAAAATATTTAAATCTTCGCAAAACGAAAGCAAAGAAGGATTTAAAAACTTTTATGCAATTAATTACAAATGGCAACAGCTAGTATAGCGATGGAAGCCCTTGCAAGTAAAGCGAATCTACAAAGCATTCTTGCTAGAGAAAAGGGGAAAAAAGTTAGTTGTTATGTAAGTCCTACTATTCCAGAACTCGGGATCATCGCTTCTAGAGTTTATCTTCCTCCAACAGAGATAATGTATGCACATGTCCAACAAAAGCATAGTCAGAGTGTTGTTCTTGGCGGAAAAGAGACCTGGGAATTTGATGAAGAAAGAGCTGAAATGCTTAAACAGGCTGTAAATGAAATAAGATATATTGGATATGCTGAGTTTTATCGAGATGGACCATACTACGATGAAAATCTTAATTTAATGCCTGAAAGGATTGTTTTAACGTTAAATAAAGATTCGGAGCCAAAGGAGAAATTATCAAATTATCACTCCTCTTGGAATGCCACCTCGGCGAAGTTTTCTGCATATGCATGCGGTACAATCATCGCAGAAAAAAAGCATTTGAATAATCCCGAAAGGAAAGCGTTAGATCTTCTTGGAGAAATCCTCTTTGACTTAAAGTAGTTCTATTTAAAATTTATAAATCCGATTTTCTAAAGTAATCTATGATCACCCTCGGGATAGAAACCACAGCGCACACATACGGCACAGCAGTCCTGGACAGCAGGAAGAAAGGCCTGAAGCAAGTTCTTTCTAATGTGCGGGACATGTACCGCCCCGAGAAAGGAGGAATAAATCCATTTGATGCTAGAGATCATCATCTTCGTGTAAAGGAAAAAGTTTTGGATGATGCGCTCCTCAGCGCTGGAGTTACGCTCAAGGATATAGATCTCATAACTTTCTCGCAGGCACCAGGGCTTCCGTTCTCCCTAAAAGTAGGATGCGAGCATGCGAAGCAGCTTGCACTGCAGACAAAAAAGCCACTTGTCGGAGTTAATCATTGCATCGCACACTTGGAGATAGGAAAGCTTTCAAGTGGAATGAAGGATCCTGTCTTTCTCTTTATCTCTGGAGCGAATACCCAAGTCATCAGCTATGCCGCAGGAAGATACAGGATCTTCGGAGAGACGCTGGACATCGGTCTGGGGAATTTCATTGATTCCTTTGCGCGAGTTGCAGGGATTCCATTTCCAGGCGGGCCAAAGATTTCAGAGCTTGCCTCGAAAAGCAAAAACTTGATTGAACTCCCTTACACAGTGAAAGGAATGGATGTTGCCTTTTCTGGCTTGCTCACAAATCTGCGCAATAAATACGAGAGCAAGAAGTACAAGCTAGAGGATCTAGCATTCTCACTGCAGGAATATGCATTTGCAATGGTGCTGGAAGTTGCCGAGAGAGCGATGGCGCATCTCCACAAGAAAGAGCTGATGGCCATCGGAGGAGTAGCCTCAAATACAAGATTCAGAGGGATGGCAACAATCCTCGCAAAGGAAAGGAGAGGAAAATTCTCAAGTCCCCCGCAGGAATTTGTCGTTGATAATGCGGCGATGATCGCTTACACTGGTGCAATCATGTATAAGGCAGATAAGAACAAGTATGTCATCAATCCACATGATGCCAATTTCCTCCCAAAGCAAAGGACAGATGATGTGGAGATTAGATGGATTAAATAGAATGGTAAAATATGAAGTTTTAGTAACAAAAGAGTTTGAAGAGAAGTATTACCTTCTGCCTAAAGAGATCAAAGGTAGGGTGGATAAGATACTAGAAAAACTTGAGAGTGAGCCATATGTTGGAAAACCACTGCATTATCCTTTTCTACGAGAAAAGAGAATGGATAAGTTTAGAATTTACTATTTGATTTATGATAAATACTCTACCGTGTATATCGTGAACTTAAGTGGAAAAAAGGATCAGCAGAAAGTCATTAATACTATAAAATCACTACTGAGCCTATACAGGGAAGAGATAGAAAAAAAGTTTAAGGTTTAATCTCTTCTTTCATCTTTCTCCAGGGTTTAACTCTTCCAGCCTTTATGTCTTCAATACCCCTTACAAGGTCTATTAGTAACTTCTCATCTATACCAGCCTTCTCGGCTTTCTTTTTAAGTTCTTGGTATTCTATTCTCGGTATAGTTATCATCTCTTGTGCCATGAGAAGTAGAGCAGTCTGGATTTTAAATACTTTACCAACTCCCGCCCCTTAACACCCTTATCCATTTCCCGAATACTTAACACACCCAGGAAGCAATAACTTTAAAAACATATAGAAATAAGTAGAAACATCAAAAGAAACTTTTTACAAAGTTTCACTAAAACAAAAAAGGAGAAAAAAAATGCCAGAAGGTAGATGCATGAAATGTAAAAAGCAAGTGGAAATAAAGAATCCGCAGGAAACTAGCATAAAAGATGGTGCAATCAAGGCCGTAAAAGGTGTATGCCCTAAATGCGGAACAAAGGTTTTCAGGATACTTGGAAAGAAATAAGCTTGCTTTGCTTTAATATAAATTGAATTTATTTTATTTAAGTGTTTAAATTATCAGTTCTAAGAAACACTTTTATCCATCTTCTGACCAGGCATCTCCGCCGAGATAGTTTCCTTTAGGATCATATGCGTAGAACACTGTAGCGATAGACTTGTCAGAAGCGGAACTCATGGCTTCCTTCGTCTTTTCGCGTGCCTCTTTCAAGGCCTCTTCAGCAGTATCATATGTTTCATGCAGCCAATCATCACCATCAAATTTGTCTATTCCGAGAACTTTATACTTACCATCATCAGATTTCCGCATGGCCTTTTCGAATTGAGCACCTGTTGCTAATTCCTCAAGAAGACTTTTCGGAGAAAGCCGTGCTCTCGCGCAAGAAATAGAACTAGTCTCTGCATTCTCCTTAGTTCCCTAGGTAAAAACAGTTCCTGCTCATCCATCCCCATCTTATCTCCTCAATCCGTCTCTAAAGAGTAATCCCTGACTATACTTCCTTTCGGATCAATAACATAGAAGTATGTTTGTGGTGGAACACAACCATGAGATGCATATCCAGGCCTGCTTCCTTTCTCCAACCTTTGTACTTCTGCAAGAGCTTCACTTAATGATCCACACTTTCCTTCAGCCCAGCAATCACCACCATAAGTATCCTTTCCAACAACAGTGTATTTCTGCAATCGGTCAGAAAGTTCCGGATTATTGTTTTGTTCCATCTTAAAGTTCCTAATTCATTAGAGCATCAAATCCTCTTCAATACGCTTGTAATCGCAGAGCTCGCTCTTCTTGAACCAGTAAGCGATCTCATGCGCAGCCTCTTCCTGAGTCTCGCTTGCATGCACTAAGTTGTGTATCGCTCTCTTGTCCTTGTTCGCCGCAACCGGAGAATCTGCAGAAAAATCTCCCCTGATGCTTCCAAGCTCTGCTTTGTATGGCAATGTAGTTCCAGCAAGCTTCCGCACCATATCTATAGCATGAATTCCCTTTACAACCATCTTCACGACAGGTCCTGAAATCATGTAATCCAGAAGCCATCCACGCACCTCAAGTCCTATCTTATAAGGATCTGAGGTGCCGTGCCTCTTCACAGGGTCGATCTTGTATTCAGTGTAGTTCTTTAGCGTCTTCTCACCGATACGGGAGATCCATTCCTTGCTCTTGGGATAGTGATTGTCCATCTTCTCCTTAGAGGCTTGCTCCATTGCGAGAGCTATCACCTTAAGCCCTCTCTGCTCCAAGCGCTTGATGATCTCACCAGTAAGCCCTCTCTTAACACCGTCGGGCTTTACAAGCACGAGCGTCATCTCCTCTTTAGGATGTCTTTCTTCCTGTGCTGCCATTTTCCCTGTAAAGGAGCAAGGTTTTTAAATGCTGTCCATTTATGATTTCTAAATTACCAAAACTAATGACCAATTAGTGGGAAGTTACAATGAGCTACGAAATAGTTGAAAAAGCCCGCAAGACGGGAAAGATAAAGAAAGGAACGAACGAAGTTACAAAGGCGATTGAGCGCGAGGAAGCGAAACTTGTTGTCGTTGCCAAGGATGTTTCTCCACACGAGATTGTTCAGCATCTCGCAGCGCTATGCAAGGAGAAAGGAATCCCTTGTGTGATTGTAGAAGAAAAGGCAAGGCTTGGACAGGCAGCAGGAGTCAGCGTACCGACAGCGAGCATTGCAATCGTAAAGGAAGGCGATGCAAAGGCAGACATCGAGAAGCTCGCAAGAGAACAGAAGTAAGCTTCTTTGAAAAAGAAGCTTAAGCAAGAAAAGCTCAATCAAAAAATCATTTTGGATTAAACCTTGTCCTAAAAGGTTTATTTCATTCTTAAAACAAAATGGGAGAATCCAAGCAGAAAGTCAGAGATGTTCAATCCGAAGATAGGGGCAGAGACAGCAGAGATAGAGAGAGAACTCAATCCAGAAGGCAGGAACAGACTCCAGCTCCTGCTGTTGTCCAGGAGATTGTAGGAAGAACAGGATTCAGAGGCGAGATCACACAGGTCAAGGTCAAGATCCTTCAGGGGGACAACAAGGGCAAGACAATGAGAAGAAATGTCAAAGGCCCTATAAGATTAAATGATGTGCTCATGCTCCGCGAGACAGAGATCGAGGTGCGAAGATTGAGAGGAAAAGTGATGAAGGGAGCTTTCACGTAGGACCTTTTTGAAAAAAAGCTCCACCAAAAATAAACTAAAGAAAAATGGTAAAATGCAGTTTTTGTGATATAACGATCAAGGCGGGAAGGGGAAAGATATCCGTAACAAAGGAAGGCAGGGCCATGAACCTCTGTTCCTCGAAGTGCGAGAAGAATTTCAAGCTCGGTAGAAATCCAAAGAAGATGAAGTGGATCAGCAAGAGGAAAGATAAGAAGGCCGAGAAGAAAGAAGGAAAGAAAGAGTGAGCAAGATAGCCTCTAGTTCTATAGAAAAGTATAAATACTAGTTATACTTAAGTATAACCAGAGGTAGGAATTTTAAGATGTTGGAAGAAGAAAGAGAAATTGGAGAGAAGGGGCAGATTGTTATCCCAAAGCCATTCAGGAAGGCTATCGGCATAGCTCCGGGAACAAGAGTCAGGATTGAGCTCAGGGGGAATGAGATTGTGATAGAAAAGCAGAAGATGGATGTTGTAAAAGTTTTTGAAGAAATAGCAAGAAATGGTAAGTCTATAAGGAAGTTTGACGCAGATAAAAGTTATGATGAGCATATGGAAGAAAGATGGAAGAGAATAAAGAAGTCTACATAGACACAAATGTTTTCATTTACGCGGCCATAAGCACCAGAACTAAAGGAGAAATTTCAAAAGAGATTCTTTCTAGACTAGAGAATGACGAGCTTGTAGGGTTTACTTCGACATTGACATTCGATGAGATCTTTTGGAACATTAAAAAGGAAAGGGGTAGAGAGGACGCTATTAAGGCGGCTAAGGCTTTCCTTCACCTTCCCAACCTTATAATGGTTGATGTCACATGCGACATTATTACAATGTCATTAAAATTGCTTGAGAAGTATGCTATCGATCCAAGAGATGCCATCCATGTTGCGTGTGCACTATCAAGGGGCATTACCACTATTATTTCTGATGATTCTGATTTTGACAGAGTAAAAGAGATTAAAAGAAAAAGCCTAAAGCAGTTCAAGGCCTGAGCCAGATTTTTATATTTCTGGTGCTATTTCTAAGGAGGGAATGAAGCAAAAGGTTTATATATCACTCTTTGGCAGTGATTAAAATGGTAGAAATTCAGCCGAACATCTGGTACTCGCTCGAAGAGATCTTTGGGGATAGCTTGGGCATTCTTGACGAGCACATAGTAAAGCAGGAGCCTTCCCAGGTGACAAATAGTGGAGATAGAATAGAAAATGCCAATAAAGGGGTAAAACAAGGTGGGGTATTGGATCGGATTTCTAAGGCGATGAAACAGCAGGAAGGGCTATCATATTCAAGCTTTGAGGGAGGTAATTTTGAAATCGGACTGGAATTTGAAAAGTATCTCATAGGAGATATTTCAAAAACGTGCGATGGAGATATTATCTATTTTCCATGCGGTCAACCAACTAAATCAGATATAAGGGGATTTGTTATCTCTCCGGATGGAGATTTAACCAAAGCGAGAACTTTTCAATATGCGCAGACCTTTTTTACTATTAGCCCTGTAAAAGAAGAAGACTTGGTTAGTGGATTTTATGAGCACAGAAATCCAAGTGACACTGGCAAAATTGATGACTTAGTACGTGATTATAAGTATATTCTGCATTTGAGAACCGAAGCAGGGGAATTTGTGTCAGAAGATCCTGTGGGATTTTTTGATTCTGTTTTTGAGGGTGAAGGGAAGATACCATACGCCAATTTTAAGAATTGGCGGCCCGTTGGCAGAAAAGAGGGGGGGGTACTTTATCTCCCACTAGAAAGTAAGCGTGTCGCTTCGCTTGAGCTCAAGCTCGCAGAAAAGGGCTATAAGAGATAGAGCAACCTTTAAAAGAAACTCAAGCTTTCATTCTAAATAAAATGGTGAATCAAAATGTCCTCTACACAAACAACTGCTGGGAGCTCGGGTCACGGGGCACAAGGCTCATGGCGCGCGGCACAGGGCAAAATCCGCCAGCCAATCGTCACAGTAGCAGGGCATGTAGACCACGGAAAGACTTCTCTTTTAGATAGGATTAGGGGCACAAGCGTTGCAAAGAAAGAAGCAGGTTCTATAACACAACGCATCTCTTGCACCATACTTCCGGCAGAGCAGATTGAGAAACTTGCTTCTTCCCTCCTAAAAAAATTCAATATCCAGCTCGGAATTCCCGGATTCTTGCTTATCGACACTCCCGGCCACGCAGCTTTCACAAATCTGAGGCGAAGAGGAGGGAGCTTGGCGGATCTCGTTATCTTGGTCATTGATATCCGCGACGGCATCATGGAACAGACAGTAGAATGCATTGATATTCTGAAACAGGAAAAGACTCCCTTCGTTGTAGCACTCAATAAGATAGATGCGCTCTCTGGATGGCAGCAGCGCGCTCCTTCCTTAAGCGAAAACATCAAGGCACAGCCCGAGTATGTGCGAAAGCAATTTGATGAGAAACTCTATGCTATCGTCGGCCGTCTCGGCGAGATGGGTTTTGACTCTGACCTTTTTGAGCGCGTTGGTGATTTCACAAGGCAAGTGCCACTTGTTCCAATCTCAGCAAAGACAGGTGAAGGAGTGCCGGAATTGCTTGTGATGCTTGCTGGGCTTTCGCAGAAATTCCTCGGAAAGGATTTACTCCTGAAAGAGCGCAGAGCGCGGGGAACAGTGCTCGAAGTTGTGAAAGATAAGGGAATGACTTTTCTTGAAACTGTAATCTACGAGGGGATAATCGCGCAGAACTCAACAGTCGTTGTCGGAAGCTTTGATGAGCCCATCGTCTCAAAGGTGCGCACACTGTTCGAGGCACAGCCGTTCGGTAAGAGTTTCAAGCCCGTAAAAGAAGCAAGTGCTGCAACATTCCTACGCATGCAAATCCCCTCAGATCAAGAAATTCTCCCCGGAATGCCAGTCATAGGAACAGATAGCGAGAAAGAAGTTGAGGAAGCGAAAAAAGAATTGAAGAAAGAAGTTGAGGAAGCGATTAAGCTCGATAAAGAAGGTCTTGTTCTGAAAGCAGATTCTCTCGGAAGCCTTGAAGCCCTTTTATTCCAGCTCAAGAAAGAAGGACACCATGTCAGCAGGGCAGGAGTCGGGAACATCTCCAAAGCAGATCTTGCACATGCAACATCAATGCAACCGATCGATCAGGTAATCCTCGGATTCAATGTTGCGTTGGAAGAGAAAGAGATGCAGTATCAGGAAAAAGTAAAGGTTCTGCTTTCACCCATAATCTACAAGCTCATGGAAGAGCTCGGCGCATGGAAAGAAGAGAAGGAAAAAGAACTCTTGAAAGATAGGCTTGATGTGCCAATGCCATGCAAGCTCAGGATTCTTCCATATGTATTCCGGCAGCGAAAACCAGCTGTCTTCGGCGTGCGCATAGAAGCAGGAAAGCTCAAGCCAGGAATGGAGCTTATGAGTCAAGATGGTGAAAAAGTTGACGAAGTCAAGGGAATACAGCATGAGAGCAAGAACATAAACATCGCAGAGCGCGGAAAAGAGGTAGCTATCTCCATGCCAAAGGTCACATTCGGCCGTCAGGTGAAGGAAGGAGATATCTTATTCTCAGTCCTGCATGAAAAGGAGTACAAGAAGCTCGAGGAGAACAA
>DUFK01000049.1 GCA_013331945.1 Nanobdellota archaeon | reverse complement strand
GAAAGATATGATTCTGACAAGGTAGTAATCTACATATGTGAAAAATGTGATGTGATGGCTATTCATAATTATGCAAAAGAAACAAACACTTGCCCTCTTTGCGGCGAGAGCGCAAATATAGAGCCTGTAGAGGTGAGCTATGCATTCAAGCTTCTGCTTGAGGAGCTGACTTCATTGCATATAATGCCTCGCCTTGAGTTGAAGAGTAAGTATGAGTGAACCCTTTTGGAAAAAGGTTTCATCCAAAAACTCAGCAAAAGAAAAATAAATAAAAGCGAAACGAAAGAAAAATGTCACAGATAATCGTAACCAAACAAGTGAAGGCCATATACTTCACCTTAGTCTCGCCAGAAGAGGTAAAGAAACTTTCGCGAGCGAAGATTGTAACGCCAGAACTTTACGACATGGATGGATATCCTGTAGATGGGGGACTTATGGACCTTCGCCTCGGGGCTATAGATCCTGGAGTAAGATGCAGAACCTGCGCTGGAAAATTAAAGGAATGTTTGGGACACTTTGGCTATATCGAGACTGCAAGGCCAGTCGTTCATATCAAGTACATAGGGATGATAGAGATGTTCCTGAAGGCAACCTGTGAAGAATGCGGAAAGATACTGATGCATAAAGAGGATGCACTAAGGTTAAGGCTTAAGGAAAGGATCGCGAAGGCACGAGTTGCGAAGAAATGCCCTCATTGCAATGCAAAGCAAGGAAAAGTGAAATTTGAAAAGCCATATTCATTCTACATAGACGGAAAGAGAGTTTTCCCTTCAGCTATAAGGAGCATGCTATCCCGCATCAGCAATGAGGACGCAGCGTTGCTTGGAGCGACAAACTGCAGGCCGGAAAACGCCATCCTTACCCTGATTCTTGTTCCGCCAGTTACTGTAAGGCCATCAATCACACTTGAGACAGGAGAGAGAAGTGAAGATGACCTTACTCACAAACTTAGCGACATAGTGAGATCAAATCAGCGTCTATGGGAAAATCTGAATGCAGGAGCGCCAGAGGTGATTATCGAAGACTTGTGGGATTTGCTGCAATATCACGTAGCTACATTCTTTGACAATACTATCTCTCAGGTTCCTCCAGCAAGGCACAGGAGCGGCCAGCCTCTTAAGACTCTCACTGAAAGAATAAAGGGTAAGGAAGGAAGAATAAGGCACAACCTGGCGGGAAAGAGAGTTGATTTCAGCAGCAGAACAGTTGTAAGCTCTGATCCATATCTGAAGATCGATGAGGTTGGAATACCTCTGATGATAGCAACAACACTAACTGTTCCAGAAAAAGTTACAAGCTCTAATATCGAATATTTGAAGCAGTATATACGCAATGGAAAACAGCATCCCGGAGCGAATTACATTGTAAGGCCAGATGGAAGGAAGAAAAGGATAACGGATGATCTTAAAGATGAGCTGATCAATGAACTAGAGATAGGATATGTAGTTGAGCGCCATCTGCGTGATGGAGATGTCCTTCTCTTCAACAGACACCCATCTTTGCACAGGATGAGCTTGATGGCACATTACGCAAAAATCTTGCCTGGAAAAACTTTCCGCCTTAATCCTATTGCAACATTCCCATACAATGCGGATTTTGATGGAGACGAGATGAATATCCACGCTCCGCAGACTGAGGAAGCGCGCAGTGAAGCCATACAGCTTCTCGACATCAAGAATCACCTAGTGACTCCGAAGGATGGAACCAATGTTTTGGGATGCATAGAGGATTCTATCTCCGGAAATTTCATCCTCACTTCTGGAATGCAGATAAATAAGGATGAGGCCATCCAATTGATTGCAGAGACAGGAGCAGAAGTGCCTAAAGAAGCGAAAAGATGGCCGTCTGTTGTCGATGGAAAAGTAATCTTCTCTGCCCTTCTTCCAAAGATCGACCTTAAGATCAAAAGATTGACGATTGAAGACGGAAAGATCATCAAGGGAGTTGTGGATGATGAGTCTATAGGGATTGAGAAAGGAAAGCTTATCCTTGAGATGATGAAGACTTATCCTAAGGAAGAGGTCATCCTCATGCTAGAGCGGATTTTCAGGCTTGGTTGTGGAGTCTTGTCTAGAAGGGGATTTACCGTAGGGCTGGGTGATGTTGTCGTAAACCTTGCCGGCGAGACACAAGAGCTGGTGAAAGACGCGTATAAGAAAGTTGGAGAGATAATTGATAATTTCCATGGAGGAAAGCTTAAGGCCCTTCCAGGAAAGACTCTTGATGAGACGAGGGAGATTGAAATCCAGCAAGCTCTTGATGGGATCAGAAAGAAGATAGCGGGAGTAATTCTTGAGAAGATAAATCGGGAAGAAGAGAAGAATAATCCTGTAAACATCATGATTTTCTCTGGAGCAAGAGGATCGCCAGTCAATAGGGTTCAGATGGGCTCGCTCGTCGGCCAGCAGATCTTATGGGGCAAGAGAATCGAGCTCGGATATAAGAAGAGGACTCTCAGCCATTTCATGCAGGGAGAGCTGATGCCTGCCTCAAGAGGATTTGTCGCAAACAATTTCTACACAGGTCTTGCTCCATATGAATTTTTCTTCTCTGCTATAACTGGAAGAGATAGCCTGATGGATACTGCTTTAAGGACACCAAAGAGCGGATACTTGTACAGGAGACTTGCTAACTCTCTTCAAGATGTAAAAGTAGAATATGATGGGACGATAAGGGATGGAACCTCGAACATCGTGCAGTTCATGTATGGAGATGATGGAATCTCTGTCGACAGGGCGCACTTGAAAGAGAAGATCACACCTGCAGAAGCTATAGGGATAATCACTGCACAGAGCTTTGGAGAGCCATCTACACAGATGACACTGAATGTTTTCCACTTCGCTGGAGTCGCAGAATTCGCAATCACACTCGGACTTCCAAGATTGATTGAGTTGTTCGATGCAAGAAAAGAGCCTACAACTCCAGTCATGGAAGTGTATTTGAAACCAGAATACAATAATGAGGTGGATGCAGAGAGGATAGCTTCAAAGATAAGGGAAGTTACATTGAAAGAGCTCGCATCTGAAATCCAGATTAATTTCACTGAGCTGAAGATAGATGTCAAATTTGATATGAAGGCGATGAAGCAGCACAAGCTCTCTGCCGAGGATGTCGCAGAACAGTTCAAGGATAAAGACTTGAGTGTAAGAGTTACAAAAGAAGGTCTTAGTGTGAAGCTGAAGGGCAAGGCAGATTACAAAGATATCTACAAGATCAAGGGCAAGCTTAGTGGAATAATTGTCTCTGGAGTGAAGGGAGTAAAGGAAGTTCTTCCTCTCAAGCGTGGAGGAGAGAGAGATTACGTCATTCTTACCTACGGAAGCAATCTCGGGGAGGTCTTGAAGATAAAAGAGGTAGATACAAAGAAAACAAGGACTAATAATATCTACGAGGTCGCGAATAATCTTGGGATAGAGGCTGCGAGACAGCTCATCATAGATGAGACTAAGAGCGTTATCGAGAAGCAAGGAATCAGCATTGATGAGAAACACATCAAGCTTATCGCTGATTTGATGACTGCGAATGGAGATGTGCTTGGAGTTACAAGGACTGGGATCATCAAGGAGAAAGGAAGCCTTCTTGCAAAGGCAGCGTTCGAGACTCCGATAAAGCACTTTGTTGCTGCAACATTAAGTGGTGAGAAGGACGTTCTTTCAAGCGTTATCGAGAATGTAATAATCAACCAGCCTGTTCCTGTTGGTACGGGATTGCCAGGCTTGTTTGTGAAAGTAGGAGGAAAGCTTGCCTGATCCTGAATAAGATGGAATTTGATTCTAAGAGAGATATTTATTTTGGACACATGGAGCTCAGAGTGATGGTTAGGGAAGCGCAAGTTGCTCTGGAAGCTGTGAATCCTGAAAATCCTCTTCTTTCTTTGTTTACCATAACTGATAGGGGAGAATATTGGGATTGGAGCTCGTTCAAAGAGTACACAAAGGGCCTATCCCAGGATTTGCGCTTTGATGAATTGATGCTTCTTTACATCGACGATTTGAATGGGGAGGCTGGAAGGATTTCTCTGAATTAGCTCCTTAAAATTAAAATGCCACTCAAAGACCTGCAAAAAAGTTTGAAAGACAAGCCTAAGAAGATAGTCTTTGGCTCTTCCAGAAACCTGAAGCTGATCAAGCTTGATCGTGTGAAAGAGCTATATATTTCGAATAACTGCTCTCCCTCTCTCGGAGAAAAATTGAATCTCTATTCCTCTTTTTCTGCACTTAAGATAGAAATACTTCCATCTACTTCGGAAGAGCTTGCTGTAATCTGTGAAAAAGATTTCCCTGTCTCTGTCATAGGAGTGAGCGCATGATGGCGCGGGCCGGGAGCTCAGAGCGCGGAGCGCGGGGCCGGGAGCGCGGGGCAGAAAACATGAGACAGAATTTAAAAGAAAGCTTTTTAAACAAAATCGCGTTTTAGTGGTCTATAAAAGAGTGCAAAAACTCCACGAGAACGCGAACAGGATAAAAAATTAAAGATGATAAGAAAATTAGTGTTCCAAGATATTCAGTACATAAACCTATTTGAAAGAGTAACCAGGGCAAGGCCTTCGGATTGTTTCACTTATGGGATTTTTCTTATATTCATCGTGCAGGAGGATCAGTTGAGCAGGGCTATCGGGCAGCACGGAGTCAATGCCAAGAAATTGAGCGCTGTCTTGAACCGAAGAGTCAAGGTCATTTCCTATAATGGGAATGAAGTCGAGTTCATCCATTCAATCATCTCTCCTGTAAGGGTCAAAGAGGTCAAGGTCGAGAATGGTGTTGTGAGCATCAGGGCAGGGCCACAGAGCAAAGCCCTGATCATAGGAAAGAACTCCTCTCGGTTGAAGGAGCTGAAGAACATCCTTGAGCGCTACTTTAAGATTGATATGATCAGGGTTATGTAGGGCTTTAAAATTTGTAGATGTGTCTAATTCTGTCTAAAATAGGTCATCTCCTTATAACAATTAGAGGTACATAAAGTTCTTCACTAGAAGTCCCTCCATGGTCTCCTATATGATAATGATCTCTCTTTTGGTATATTGGGTCGTCATAAATTCCATAATGGTCCTTCATTATTAAAATGTAATCTCCTATTCTATTTTTAAATTCGTCATGGGTATTAGATATTCCGAAATATCCTTTACTTAGTAATTCTCCGCTTTTAAATAGCTCACAGCAATGTTTTAATCTGGTATTCACATATCTTTCAAATTCCTTTTGTTCCGAAGGTCTTACATACGCATAAGCGAATCTATGCTCCCCGCATAAAGGCATTACTAAGGTTTCCTTTAATTCTGGATGGTCTCTCATATTAATTCTCTTTGTTGGATGGACATCGGTTATTCCATGATCGGCGGTTATGATTATTGTAGTCTTAGTCCCCTCAATTGATTTTATAAAAAAATCCAGTTTCTTAGACAATTTTTTAAAATGCCTTAGGACTTTTTTATTTGTGCTCCCATTCTTATGGCACAGAGAATCGTGTTCTGGGTAGTACGCGAATATAAATTTTCTTTGACTATTTGAGTTAATGATAGTTTTGATTGCCCTAAAATAACCACCCATTTTATTATATCCCATCCGTTTTGCCTTTCCCGCAGCAGCTACTGTAAAATCTGAATTTAGAATTTTATTTCCTTGGACAACATAAGTCTTTACTTTTAGCCTATCTGAAACGGGTTTAATGTTAAATACATCTTTTAACTTGATTAACTTCCCGAGATTTGATCCTCCTTTAAGTCTGGGAATAAATGGGAGTGGGATTATCTGGCTTCCAAATTCTCTTAGATACATAAACCAGCCCGTCATTCCATGTTCTTGGGGAGAAAGCCCCGTCATTAATGTAGGGATAGCTGCGCTAGTGCTGCTAGGAAAAACACTAGTCATTCTTCCTCTGGTGTTTTTGTTGAATGCAGTTCCTTTACCATTTTTCATTAAGAAATCATAACCCAGTCCGTCTATTAACATTAGAACTATATTCTTTGAATCCTTCAATTCAGAAGGATTTAATTTACTTAATGATTTATACTTTGATCGCCCGCCCATGGCGTTTTCAATTGAGGCAACCAGATTTATAAGGCCCCCCCCGTGATAATTGGGTTTGTTCATATACTGGCAAACTGGAACGTCTTTATTAACCTAACCACCTTAACCTTTCTTCCCCCGATTTTTCCCAAAAGGTTTATAAATTCCCTTCTGGAAGTTTATATATCATACGTATTATACGTGATACTTATCATCCTCTTAGGAATTAAGATGGGACTTTACTCTGCATTAAAAATGAAGAAGAACAGGAGCAAGCTTAGATGGAACTCTAAAAAGTATTCCAAGCGCATCCTGAAACTTAAGGCCCGCTATGATCCTCTCAAAGGAGCCTCACAGGCACGCGGCATCGTTCTGGCAAAGTTCCAGGTTGAGGCAAAGCAGCCAAATTCTGCGATGAGAAAGTGTGTGCGTGTCCAGCTGGCAAAGAATAACAAGCTTATCCCTGCATTCGTGCCGGGGAACGAGGCTATCAAACTCATCGATGAGCACGATGAAGTTGTTGTAGAAGCCATCGGTGGAAACAAGGGAAGAGCAAAGGGGGACATCCCTGGAATCAGATACCAGGTGATAAAGGTGAATGATCAATCTCTTGATGCGCTTTTGAAGGGTAAAATCGAAAAAGGAAGAAAATAAGATTTTAGAAAAAATGAAAATATTCGATCTATGGGACATATCTGAGGTGAAGGTAGAAGATCCGGGATTGCGCCGCTATATCTCTCTTGATGCGAGGCTGATGCCAAAGTCACATGGAAGAGAGCGACATGGATTTTCTAAAGGACGCATCAGCATCATTGAAAGACTGATAAATAAGACCCAGATTCCAGGGCACAGGGGAAAGAAGCATAAGATTATGACAAACAGCACTGGGAAATTTTCCTCTCGTGCCAAAGATGTCATCGAAGCATTCAAGATAATTGAAAAGCAGACAAATCAGAATCCTATTGCAGTACTTGTAAAGGCTATAGAGAACGCTGCTTTCTCTGATGAAACAACCACTATTGAATATGGTGGAGCAAGATACTTGCAGGCAGTGGATACTTCACCTACAAGAAGATTGAACGCTGCCCTGCGCAACTTGTCACATGGTGCTTCTGACAAGGCTTTCAGGAAGAGGATTGGATTTCCAGAAGCTCTTGCAACAGAGCTGATTGCGGCAAGCACCAATGATGCGGCAAAGAGTTTCGCGGTCTCCAAGAAGAATGAGATGACAAGGCAGTCTGATGCTGCGAGGTAAAGACAGCGAAAAGTTTATATATTATAATATATTATAATTCTTACGATGGGGAAGGTCTTCGAAGTCAAGGTCAGGAGAGTTGGAACGTCTCTCGGACTGCTTATCCCTAAAGAGATTGCTGAGAAAGAAAAAATAAAGGAAGGTGAAAAAGTAGAGGTAGGTTTGCTTAAAAAAAGAAAGTTAGAACTGATAGAAAGGGCTTTTGGAATTGCCAAGGGTGCGAAGCCTTTCAAGAGGGAGAGAGTAGATAGACTGGGAGAGTATTAGATAAACAAACACAATTCAAATGTTATTGGACACTTCTGCTTGGATTGAATTTTTTATTAAAAGTGATAAAGGAGCAAAGGTTAAGGATGTCCTAAGGAGGGAGAGATGTTATACAGGTATTGTAACTATCTCAGAAATTTCTAATTGGGCTATGAAGCAAAATGTGCCCCATGAGGAGCTGATAGCAATAGTAACACAAGCAACTCATGTGCTTCCGTTAAATCTGAGCATAGCAAGATTAGCGGGTGGACTGAACTATAAAAGGAAAAAAGTCGTAAAGAACTGGGGAATGATTGACTCCATGATACTCGCAACCGCACTTACTTACAGCCTAAACATTTTAACAAAGGATTCACATTTTGGAGATTTGGATAATGCAGAAATGCTTTGAATGCAATAGTCAGATGCTGTGTGATAAGGATTGAGTCCAAATTACTTTTCCGCGAAATCGTAGATTAACAGAAACGTTTTTAAAACATCCTGCTTATCCTTTTTTAATTCTCGGAGGCTTCGCACGGAACGCGCTTGTTCCGGCGCGCCGGACCCTGTCCGTGCGTTCAAAAATGGCTTTTCGCGAGTGAGCAGAGCGAAAATAAAGATGGCAGATAATCAAGTAGAAGAAATTGTGCGCCTGATGAAGCAGCCACAATACATCAGGAATATCGGCATAGTCGCGCACATCGACCATGGCAAGACTACAATGACTGACTCTCTCCTTGCGGGAGCCGGAATGATCTCTGAAGAGCTCGCGGGACAGCTTCTTGTAACTGATTTTCATGCTGATGAGAAAGAAAGAGGGATTACGATAGATTCTGCAAGCGTGAATATGATCCACGAGGTTGCTGGCAAGAGGTACTTGATCAATCTGATTGATACTCCGGGACATGTTGATTTTGGTGGAGAAGTGACGAGGGCAATGAGGGCAACAGATGGCGCTGTTGTACTTGTGGATGCTGTAGAGGGGATGATGCCACAGACAGAGACCGTGCTTAGGCAAGCGCTGAAGGAGAGAGTGAAACCGGTTCTTTTCATCAATAAAGTGGATCGTTTGATACGGGAGCTTAAGCTCACACCAGAGGGAATGCAGAATAAATTTCTCAAGATCATTGAAGAAGTCAATGTTTATATCAGCGGTCTTGTGCCAGAGGAATTCAAAGATGAATGGCATCTCAGCGTTCAGGAAGGAAGTGTTTGTTTTGGCTCTGCGATACACAAATGGGCAATGTCTTTCCCATTCATGAAAGCGAACAATCTTTCCTTCGCCGATATCTTGCGCGCTTACGAAGAAGGGAATAGCAAGGAATTGAGCAAGAGGGCCCCTTTGCATCGCGTCATCCTAAACATGGTTGTAAGCCATCTTCCAAATCCTGCACAGGCACAGGAATACAGGATCAGAAAAATATGGCCTGGCGATCTCGAATCTGATCTCGGAAAGGCATTGCTCTCCTGTGATCCGAATGGGCCTGTTGCCTTTGTTCCAACAAAGATAGTAATTGATGAGCACGCAGGAGAGATTGCAGGCGGCAGGCTTTTTTCAGGAACTGTAAAGAGGGGCCAAGAGCTTTGGATGAATGGAAGCAAGAAATGGGTCAGAGTTCAACAAGTCAATCTCTACAAAGGTGCACAGAGGATTATTGTCGATGAGGCTCTTGCAGGAAACATTGTTGGAATAGCTGGGTTAAGGGGAGTTTATGCTGGAGAAACAGTGAGCAGCCTCGAGAACATCGAATCATTCGAGAGCATGAAGCACCTCTTCGAGCCCGTAGTCACTGTGAGTGTTGAAGCAAAAAGAGCATCTGACCTGCCAAAGCTTGTCGAGGTTCTGCGTAAGGTCGGCAAGGAAGATCCTACCATCAAGATCGAAATTAATGAAGAGACAGGAGAGCATTTGCTTTCCGGAATGGGAGAGCTTCATTTGGAGGTTGTCGGAAACAGAATCGTAACTGAGAAAGGAGTTGATATCACAACAAGCCCACCAATTGTTGTTTATCGTGAGAGCATCCAGAAGGCGAGCCAGATATTCCAAGGCAGAACTCCTAACAAGCATAATGATTTTTTTATCTCTGTCGAGCCTCTTGAAGAGCAGGTCTCTGACGCTATAAAATCCGGAGAGATACGTGAGGGGCAGATAAAGAAGAAAGATGAGCAGCTCTGGAAAACTCTTGAACGCTTAGGTATAGAGAACAAGGAATCAAGGCAGTATAGGGAGATCTATAAGGGCTGCGTTTTCCAGGAGAGGACGAGAGGAGTTGTGCATATAGGAGAAGTTCTTGAGTTATGTCTTGAGGCATTCAGGCAGGTTGTCAATGCAGGGCCGATCGCAAATGAGCCATGCGTAAATTTCAAGGTCATATTGGATGATTGCAAATTGCACGAGGACGCTATCCATCGCGGGCCCGCGCAAGTATTGCCTGCAGTCAGGGATGCGATAAGAGACTCATTCAGAGATGCAGAGCCGATCCTTTTTGAGCCCATTCAAGTGCTTCAGATAGAGAGCGAAGTGCGCTTCATGGGCGAGATTTCCAGGTTGGTGCAGAATAAGAGAGGACAGCTCCTCGGAGTGGATCAGGAAGGAGATCATCTTGCCCTTCGTGCACGAATTCCTGTTGGAGAGCTTTTCGGATTTGCAGGCCTCCTTCGAGGAGCATGTGAGGGAAGAGCAAGCTTCTTCGTCGTAGATCAGAATTTCCAGCGCCTTCCGAAGGAGTTGCAGAACAAGATTGTGAAGCAGATTCGCGATAGGAAGGGAATGCCGTCTGAAGCTTAGGGACGAGAGGGCTTGAACCTTATCCTAAACAGCTAACTCAGTCAAAACTTGCTCTATATCTCCCAGATATACTGTTAGACTCTGAGTTAAGGTTTTCCCTCTGACTTTAGGTAGATATTCTTCGGTTGGATTAAAATGTATTCCTACCCTATCAACAGTGACTATCTTTAGGAGTGGATTTGCTCTGTCTTTTTGCCTTAACTTCCCCTGCAAGTCTATAATCCTATCTTCCAGATCACGAAGCTCTCCGTAAGTCACTCCGTCATAGATTTCGGCATCTGCTCTGCCTGTTGCTGGTATTTGAAGAATGTATCTCATCACCTAGATTTCCTTGGGTAAACACAGGCAAGAAAAACTTTTATATCTTCTCTTGGGGAACAGATTAGTGCTAGTGCAAGAAAATAATCACTTCATCCTCATCACTTCAAGCGCACAACTTTCTTTGAGATCTTTACTCCGCCCTTCCCTATCTCAAATCCAAGAATCTGTCTTGAGTGCTGCACGCCCCTCATCTTCAGGACTTCGAGGCCTCTTACTCTTCCTGCATTTGTTCTCGCAAAATAAAGCAGAATTATCCCATCAACCTCAAATTCAATCGGCGACGCGATGTGCTCTACTGCCATCCCTATGACAGGCTCTTCTTCCAGTGTGAGCAGTGTGGTCACATTCCACTTCCTGAGAAGTTCAAACAAGGATAGGGCAGCTTCCCTCTTGACAAGCTCGTTTTCAAATAGAAGCGCAAATGAGCTGATGCTGTCGATGACAATCCTTTTCGCTTTCATCTCTTCTATGGCCACCTCGATTTCTCCTCCACCTTCTTCAAGCATCTTCCTAACCTGCTCCGGAGTGTATTCTATGAATGTGAATAATTTCTTCTTCTCAAGTTCTGCAAGATTCCATCCTAGGGCCTGCATCTCTGAATAAAATCTCGATTTCTTCTCCTCAAAAGTTATGAAGACTCCTGGCTCTCCGCGCTTTGCCCCTTCAACAAGGAACTGGGTCGCAAAGACTGTTTTTCCGCTTCCAGCTCCGCCGACAAAGAGAACTACAGAATCTTTTTGAATTCCACCTCCAATCAATCCATCAAGACCATGAATTCCAGATGGGATCATAGAGATCTTTTGAGTTTTCCCTTTGTTCCCTTTCCCTCTTTTTCCACCCACTTTTCCCTTTGAATCTTCTCTTATCTTAATCCTGTGCTTGTGCACGGGCTTTCCCTGTTTTGGATTTGCATTTTTCATTTTTGGCCGGCCAACTTTTTTCCCGATATTCTTTTTTCCCATCTTCTATCTATCCTCTTTTTATTTCCTCTCCCTGCCCCGAGCACCATGCCCCGCGCTATCTTTAGATAGGAATTACTTTTAAATGTTTTTTAATCGCGATTCCTGATGAATCTTTTTGCCCCGATCCTGAATAGGGTTCCGCCGATTGCAAATGCAACTAATGCTCCGCCGATGTACATCCAATCCATTCCTGTAAGAGCTACTGCCTTGAAATACGTGTTCAATGGGGTGTACAATACTATAAGTTGGAGTATCACTGATATGGCCACCGCAAGACCTAGGTACTTGTTATTGAACATCTTGCCATAGCTTGATTTGATCATATAGACGCGCACCATCTCGAATAAGACTACTGAAGTGAAAACCATTGTTTGGGCTCTTCCTAGGTCTGGCAGATACTTTGAGAAAATGAATAATGCAAGCACAGTCATGAGTACTCCGATGAGGATTATCTCTGCAAGTGTGCTCTTTGAGATTATCTCTTCTCCTTTCTTTCGCGGTTTTCTCTGCATTATCCCTGGAGAGATAGGATCTGCACCAAGCGCAAGGGCTGGCAATCCATCAGTAACGAGATTGATCCATAATATCTGCACTGCGAGAAGGGGAAGAGCAACTTTTTCTCCTACACTGAATCCAAGAACTAGGGCAAAGAAAATTATCATAACTTCGCCGACATTTGAACTGAGAAGGTAGTTTGTGAACTTCTTGATATTGTCGTAAGAGGCACGGCCTTCCTCGATTGCAGAAACAATGCTGTTGAAATTGTCGTCTTCAAGGATCATATCCGAAGCCTCTTTCGCTACATCTGTGCCTTTGATACCCATCGCCACTCCGATATCTGCTTTCTTCAATGCGGGAGCATCATTGACTCCATCTCCTGTCATTGCCACTACTTCGCCTCTTTTCTGAAGGGCCTCAACAATCCTCAATTTGTGCTCTGGATTTACTCTTGCGAAGATAGCAAGATCTTTGATATTCCACTCAAGTTCTTGAGCACTCATCTTCTCAAGCTCTTGGCCTGTTATGCTCTTACCCCTGATTCCAATCTCCTCTGCTATCGCCTTTGCAGTCAGCGCATGATCTCCTGTAATCATCTTTACTTCGATACCTGCATTCTTGCAAGTTTCGATTGCTGCCTTCACCTCTTCTCTTGGGGGATCAATCATTGCCTGCAATCCAACAAATATCAGGTCTCGCTCGTAATCCTTTCTCTTTGCAGTGTTTGCAAGTGGCTTAAATGCAAAGGCGAGAACTCTGAGAGCTTCAGAAGCAAGCTTTTCATTGAGCTCATGGATTTTCTTGTGGTCTTCTTGAGTGATCTTCCGCACTTTACCCTTGCCCCCCGCGCCCCCCTCGTAAATCCTGTCACAGAGCGCTAGAACCATTTCTGTAGCTCCTTTCGTGTACGCGATTCTGTTCTCACGGAAATCTTTTGCGCTTGTCCCACTTATCTTGTGGACAGTGGTCATCATCTTTCTCTCTGATGTGAACATGACTTCATCTGTCCTTGGCGCGCTCTTTTCGAGCGCTCCTCGCTTAAGATTCGCCTTTTCCGCAGAAACAAGGAGGGCGAGCTCTGTCGGATCTCCGATCATATTATCGAGTGTTGAATTATTGTTGAGTGCTCCGATTGTGAGAATGATCTTCAGGTCCTTTGCATCTGCTCCTATGCTCTTTCCATCTTCGCGGAATTCTCCCCTCAACTCATAACCCCTTCCTGTCACCTCTACTATCTTTCCATTTGTGTAAATCTTTCTCACAGTCATCTCATTCTTTGTAATCGTGCCGGTTTTATCTGCACAGATGATCGTTGTTGAGCCTATTGTCTCTACCGCTGCGAGCTTTCGCATTAGTGCGTTCCTTTTCACCATTCTCTGTGTTCCAAGGGCGAGTGCTATCGTCATCACTACGACTAATCCTTCGGGGATCGCAGCGACTGCAAGGCTCACTCCGACAAGGAGCATCTCGAGAGGATCATCGCCGCGCAGGAATCCTGCTAGGAATACGATGACTGCGATGGCTATGACAAGAATTCCTATGGATTTTCCGAGCTTCTTCACTTTCTTCTGCAATGGAGTTTCCTCGCGCTCGATCTTTTGTATGAGACCTGCGATCTTTCCAATCTGAGAATTCATTCCTGTTGCAATTACTATTGCCTTGGCCTTTCCGCTTACTACTGAAGTGCCGGAGAAGACCATGTTCTCTTGCTCTGAAACAGAAATCTTTTCCTTCTTTATCGCTCCGATTGTCTTGCTTACAGGATTGCTTTCTCCGGTCAAGATCGCTTCCTGCGTCTTGAGCTCATTTATCTCGATAACTCGGGAATCTGCAGGAACCCTGTCTCCTGTATCAAGCAAAATTATGTCACCGGGAACAAGCATCGCTGCATCGATCTGCACAATTTTGCCATCGCGCAAGACATTTGCTTTCAGGCTCTCCAGTTTCTTGAGCGCTTCGATCGCCCTTTCTGCCCTGAACTCCTGGACGAAGCCAAAAACTCCATTTATCACGAGGATTGAGGCGATGACTACTGAATCTATTATCTCGCGGAGAATCCCTGAGATTACAAGTGCGGCAATAAGGATGTAGACAACAGGGGAAGTGAACTGGTTCAGGAGAATCTTAAATGGAGAGATCTTTTTGCCCTCTTTTATCTCGTTCTTCCCATACTTTTCCAGGCGTGATGAGGCTTCCTTCCCTCCAAGGCCTTTCGCGGCGCTCGCAAGGCTCTTGATGCTCTCCTCTGGAGAAAGCTGATAATGCTCTGCTTGCTCTGCCATCTTTGTCTCTTTTTATGACTGAGGCATCAGACACTTTAAAGGCTTTCGCAGGCTGCTTTCAGAAAACTTTATAAGTTTTTATCGTCCCTGTGAATAATTATAAGATGTCATTAGAATTAACGATCGGGGGGAATGAATACCATGTCCTTACTCCAAGCTCTGATATAGAGAGAATTAGTGATTATCTGAAGGCACAGTTTCTCTACCCTGTGGATGGGGAGGGTAAGGCGATGCAGGGTATGAATTTCAACGTCAGGCTCATCGATGTGGAACCTGGAGTTAAATCTCTGGATATCACTCCTTCCTCTCCCGTCCACTCTTACTCAAAACGTGCAGAAGCTAAGATGCCAATCAGTGATTCCTTCTCTATTCAATCAGAGGAATATTCTGAATCCTGTGCAAAAATCAGGATTCTCCTTCGAGACAATAGAAATGAGGTGACGGAGAAAGTAAATTACACACATTTCTTTGCTCCGATGGAAGTCGGAGATGCGAGTGTCAGAAGATACGTGCATTAAAGTAAAGAGCTAGATCCCAAATATTCCCGCGAGTACGCTCTTCACTACCATTCTTACCAAGAAGAACACTATCAATGAAATTGCGAGAAGGAATGGGATATATTTTATGCCGGCTTTTTCCTCTCCCCTTGAGATTAACCCTAAGACAAGCCCGCCAAGCACCGATGTAGTTGTGATCATCACCAGCAGATATATCATTATGAACTCTGGAGTTATGCCCACGCTGCTCATGGAGAATGGAAGCTGGGTTAATGTTGCTGCTGGGACGTTGATGCTCCCTATCTGCTTTGTAAGCACCTCTATGAGGAAGGAACTTAGTCCAAAAAGTGCTGGTGCTCCAACGACGATAGAGATAGAGATGAATATGACATATAGGAGGACATTTGTCCTCACTTTCTTCTCGACAAATTCAGCCTCGCGCAGATTTGATGATATCTGCTCCAGGAGTGATGCGAGTTCTCCTCCGGAAGCAAGACCGGAATTTATCAGCTGAACACTTTTCTTGAGCTTTTCAGACTTGAATCTAGAAGCCATATCCTTCAGTGCATAGGAGATCCCCTTTCCTGTCGCAATCTCTCTTCCAACCCTGTCTATCTCTCCTTTCAGTTCTCCAAATTCAATTCTGCTGCTGAGCAAGAGTGCTCTCTCAGTGGTCATTCCTGCCCTTAAGTTAGAGGCCATCAGCTGCAGCGCATCTGGAAGGACTTTCTCGAGCTTCCTCGCTATAGAATCGGCTTTCAGCACTATCGAATAATAGAGAAACACCTCTATAAATATCAGCAGTACGAATGAAAGTGCAATTGAGACAGCCGTGCTGAAGAACCTTGAGAATAGAAATCCAGATATTCCCGCAAGGATTACGCCGAGTAAGATATACACTCCTATCGCTCGTCCCACATCCTTGATTCTGGCATAGCGGGCATTCTCCTCATACCTTTCTCTTATTCTCCTCGGAAGTATCTTTGCAAATATTTTCATTTTATATCAGGTTTGGCCTTCTAGATTTTATCATCCCTAAAAACATGATCTGGAAAAAGAAGAGCATCACATAGAATCCCCATAATATGGCTTTGACTTTTAGCGGAGGAAGTGAGATGATAGATGAGAGTATGGTGATGAATGTTACCGCAAGTATCGGAAATATTACTGCAATGAGCATATAGAACATGCTTAATGGTGAGAGGCGTGAGCCATATTCTTGTATCTGGATGACCTGTTCATCTGCAAGGCTTTTGATACTTTCTTTGACGACAATAATCATATTTGCTCCGGAAGTGAGGCCATTGCTTATCTGCCACAGGGATCTCCTGAAGAATATCGAAGGATTCTCTGCTCCTAGGTCAGAAAGGACTTCAATCTGCGATTTCCCCGCGTTTATCTCCCTAATTGCTTTGGCGAATTCTTTGCTCACCTCGCCATAATCTGAGTTGGAGATGTTAACCATCGCATTGAACACCGGCACTCCAGAATTAATCTGCGCCTGGAAATCCTGCAAGGCCGGGAGAAGATTCCTTTCTATCGCGCGGATGCGCCTTCCGACAACTATTGAAGGATAGACAAGAGCATTTATGAAGACAAACAAGGCAACGGCAGCTGATACGAATATGCTGAAGCTGATAAGTTGGAGTTTCAGATAAATCTGCACTAAGTTTGATGTTATGAGGATGAGGGTAAACACCATCAATGAATTTGTCAGGGCGGCAGTGATGTACTCCTCCTTATCTATATCTGATCTCGCCTGCTTCAGCAGAATATCTAGAGAGGAAAATCTCCTTGCGAGCACGCTTGCGATTGGCCTGAACAAGCTAATTCTCTTTAGGATTCTGCCCGGAAGGATTGAAAATGGTATTTTCATTTTTGTAGTGTTAGGTGCTTTTCATGGCTTTGGCTTTTGTAGACCTTCAGAGATGTTGTGCTCTGGCCTTGCCCATGCCATTTCCGCTTTGACTTGCTACATTCTTTATACTCACAGCTTACAAGGAAGAAAGCTTTCTGTTCTTATTTGCAGCATCTAAGAGCTTTTTCCTGTCAGAGTAGTACAACGTCATCACTCTACTGATTTCGCCGATGCTTCTTATATTGCTCTTGACCATCCACATCAATATGACTTTTCTTTCTGATAGGTCTTTTGTGATTTCTTGGAATGACATTCCAGTGTATCTTGTGATCTCATCGTAGAATTTGAGGCTTTTCGCGTGCTCTATTATCTTGTCCTCTGACGGCTTGAACCTGTACAGGATGTTTGGAGT
The DNA here is from genome assembly GCA_013331945.1 of Nanobdellota archaeon. Lineage (GTDB taxonomy): Archaea > Nanobdellota > Nanobdellia > Pacearchaeales > UBA12030 > UBA12030 > UBA12030 sp10106u. The sequence continues at coordinate 10,294 of DUFK01000049.1, read as the reverse complement.
TACTTTATTCTCATCGACTATCAGCTCAGCAACCTGCAGAACTCTTCTAATACCCTTTTTCCTGTCTCTGAATAATACGACGTTCAGGTTTACTGCATCGAGAAGATTCGGCGGTACATTGATTGGCGGGTGCGTAAGACGAGAGATGGTTTCTGCTGCTGTATCTGCGTGCAAAGTGGCGTAAACCGAATGCCCTGTATGCATAGCTTCGAAAAGGACTTCTGCTTCCCTTTGCCTTCTTATCTCTCCGACAATTATCCTGTCTGGTCTCATCCTGAGAGAGTTCACAAGCAGATCCAACATCGTCACTTCTCCCTTGCCTTCCGGATTTGGCTGTCTCGTGACAAGCGGTGCCCAGTATAATGTTTCTGGCAATAGAAGCTCTCTTGTATCTTCTATGCTGACTATCCTATGGTTTATCGGGATGAATGGCATACAGACGTTCAGGAAAGTTGTCTTTCCTGTAGCGGTTCCGCCAGAGAAAAGTATGGTCATCTCATATTCTATGGCCAACCACAGCAGTGCGAAAACATCTGCAGTGCAGCTGCCATTCTTGATCAGGTCTGTTATTGTCCAAGGATCTCTTCGGAATTTTCTGATGGTTATCGTATTTCCCTTCGTGGATATTGGATAAAGGACTGCATTCGCTCTGTCTCCAGTCGTGAGGTGTGCATCCAGCAATGGATTAAGTGTGGTTATCTGCCTTCCGACTCTTCTTGCTATGATATTTGAGAAATTGATTATCTCTTCCTCACTTTTTGGATGTATATTGGTGACTGTCCACCCGTATTTCTTGTGGAAGACTCTTATCGGCTCACCGACACTTGTCAGGACTATCTCTTCAAGATCTATGTCTGCGAGCAGAAATTCTATCCTGTCCAGACCAAGCATCTCCTGCATCAATCTTCCAACTAGCAGATTTGTGGTAGCGGACTTGATTAGTGGAACTTTCTCAGTAATCAGCTGCTCTGCCTTCTCCCTGAATTTCTTCTTCAAGCCTTCAAGCGCTGTCGGATCAAGCACTTCTGTTGAGCTGACGAGGACTTCACTCACGATGCTGTTTCTTATCTCTGCCAGCAGCGCCTTTGTGATGAATGAAAAATCCTGAATCTTGACATTATACCTCTTCTCGCCGCCATTTTCGGTGATGGTTATGCCTGCAGTAATTCCATCCGCTGTCACTTCATACTTTTCGATTTCTCTATCTTTTCCGCTTCCCGCCTCTATCTTCGCTTCTTTCTTGACAGCTTTCTTCCTTTGGTTTCCTCGATACAGCTTCCGCAAGAAACGCCGCGCGTTTCTGCGCGCCGGAACACGTACACGCTCGGAAAGCAGAGCTTTCCGGCGTCCCGATGCTTCGCTTCGAGGATTCCGTGCGTTTCGCAAAGAAGGTGCTTTTTGCAGTTTCCTTTTTTTTGCCATCTTTTTTCTTTTTCTATCTCTAAATCAAAATTGGATCATCATATCTCTTATCTCTTATCTCTTATCACTTATTTGCCGGAATATTTTTTATCTTGAGCGCTGGAGGCCCGAATGCTGGGTAGCTTATCTCAACAATCTCGTGAGCTTCTAAAATCCTTGCCCATTCTTCTACTTTCTTTATATCTATTGAGAATATCTTTGAAATCTCTTGCATCTTCAGTTGCTTCTTCTCCCCAAGGAGCCAGTACAGGACATCTAGGGGAGTTTTTCCTTTCTCGAGAGAATCCATCTTTTCTTTAACTACTTTTTTTAGTTTTTCTATTTCTGATCCATTGATAGATCCTATAATCATCTCGCTCTCTTTTTCCTTTTCATCCCCTGCCTTTACGCTCTCTTGCGTTACTTTTCCCTCCTGCTTCCCCTCCGGCTTCTTCTCCTTGGATTCCCTTGAGTGCAGACCTAATCCCTTACTTGATCCAGCTCCTCCTTTCTTCATGTTCCTTACGATTGATATTAATGCGATCAGTGTGATAACAGCACTGATACCAAGAAGAATCATATCCTCCTCAACATACCAGAAATACCAGCACGCAGCGAGCCCGAAGAGCAGGAAGAAAAACAACATAATCTTGTATTTGCCCATGATCAATCCAGAGCTTATTCTCATGATGAGATGATGGATTATCTGACTGAATGCAATTTTAGGGTGTCTGTTCTTCTTGTTCACATGGACCATAACTTTTTTTGCGTGGATATCGAAATGGTGTAAACTTTTGTGGGCGGCTTTCACGCCCTTTCTCCTGGTTTTAACAACTATGAACACAGTCAATAGTGAGTAGAAAATTATCCCTAGCCCTACTAGTGTCAGATTAAAATCTCTCTTGATGATGGCATATATTGCCGTAGCCGCGCCCAACAGGAGAAGAAAAATCAGGAAGAAGGACATAAGATCAGCGCTCTTCTTCTTGCGCTCCGTGCTCCCCACCCCGCGCCCTGAGCCCCGCGCTCCCGACCCCGCGCCCTGTGCCATGTGCCACGAGCTCCGTGCTCCCAGTCCCGAGCCCCCCGCTCTGTGCCATATGCTCTGCGTTTTGTGCCCCGTGACATGGCTCTCTCTATGGGTAAGATGCTTTGCTAAAATTCTATTGTGCTTTAGCCCCATTCGCTCTTTTTGTATACAAGCATTTCTTAAGTTAAAAACCTTACTTTTCGTGATTCTGTTAACTTATTGTAGGCTGATGATTCATTGAAGATAAAATCTGAAGTCTAGAGTAGATCCGCAAGTTTTTTGATGTCTTTGTTTGCTACGTGCGTGTAAATTTGCGTCGTTTTCAGGTCTTTATGCCCCAATAAATGTTGAATGTACCTTATGTCTGCGCCCCCTTCTAGCAAATGGGTAGCAAATGAATGCCTCAAGGTGTGTGGCGTAACCTTTTTCTTAATNNTCATCCTTTACCCCATACATTCTCAACACATCAACCAGTTTTTTATGAAGGAACACAACCCTTTCTTTATCCCCCTTGGCAGTTTTTAGGTGTATTATCTCTCTATCAAAATCGATATCTTGCCATTTGAGGTTTCTTGCTTCATCTAAACGCAGACCAGCATAATAGAGAAACATGATAACAAGCTTATGCTTCAGATTGTTTGTTGAGCCAATCATCTTTGTTACTTCCTCTTTGCTTAAAACAATGGGCAGTTTTAAGGATTTTCCGGCAAGTGGCAGTTTCTCCTCAAATTTCGTATTCAAGACATTTTCATGGAAGAATTTCAGAGCAAAGTATGCAGACCTCATCGTTGATTTGCTCTTGTTTGTGTAGGATAGAAGAAATTCTCTCGGAGACCTGCCTGAAGCAAGAAAGTCTTTCACAAAGGAAATATATGACTTTCCAGTCTGATAAGAATATCGTCTGAGTTTTACCTCCTCGATAAGTTTGCCAATCAGCTTATATCCTTCTTCTGGCGAATAACTTCTGCCCTCCCATGCCATAAATTTGTTATATTGCTTGAAGTATATAAAATCTCGCTTCTTATCTGTGGTTCTCCTATTAAGCGAATGTTTATCACGCTTAATAGTTGTTAGTCGAAATCGCTACGGGGCTTTTTTAGCTAGAAAAATTGTATGTAACTTTCTAGGGGCTTTAGCTTAACCTAAAAATTCATCTAAATATTCAATATGATACATTCGACCATCAGATCTGTTTTGAGGAAGAACTACTTTTTGGGTTGCAATATCGATGCCCTCAACAGGAACAATAAATGGGTTATATCTTTTATCTTTTGATTCTCTTGGTTTAACATCCAAAAGCAATAATTGTCCATCTTTTAGTGCAATATTGAAGGCATGATATCCTTGTTTTTCTTCATCGCCCATTGGGAAATCACAAAAACCTTTAACCAAAAAAATCGGCAATCTTTCTTGTTGTGATAATTGCAGAAGTATTGAACGCTCTAAACAAACTCCTGTCCTAGTTTCGATTGCTCTTGAATATGGCAGAACTTTATAGCTAATTGGAATATCTCCATCTTCCTGAACCATCTCTGCTTCTTCCTCAAAAAGACGATTCCTACTTTCTGATGTTCCTGGAAATAATTGATATATTGTTTCAAGAGGAAATTTGCCATTATCAAATCCAGGCAAATTTTGATAAGTATAGGGATCATTGATTAGCCAGTAATCATCAGTTTTTCTACCGTGTATGCTGACCAAATCTCCTTTACTAAGGTTTCTTCTCACTGAGGGAAAATTCCCATCTGAAACTGCCTGGAGTAAACTAAGCATTTCATCAATACTTGTAAAATAACTTATCTTTCTCATAGAGGATGATAGTCTTCCATCCTTTATAAAGCTTTGTACTATTAACTACTATTTAGAGACAACATTATGTGCTAAAGCCCCACTTGAAAAAGCCCCTCCGCGACTCTGCGCTCCCTTCGGTCGCTTGGGACGCTGCGCTTCAAACCTTCGGTTTGACCTCGCCTAACAGCGATTATCTGGTTCGCCCCTCGGCTCGGGGCTCACCCAAATTCTGACTTCGTCAGAACTTCAGATAATCTCACGTTAAATGCAATTGCCCCTACGCCCACCTTAAAGAAATTTAGTTATTTGTTCAAGTGATGTAATTCTGTTGGGATACTCCGGATGTTTTTCTTTTCTATCAATTAGAATTCCCTTAATTCCGAATTTTTCTGATGCCTGAACATCATCCTTTAATGAATCTCCTACCATCAAAGCCTCATCTTTATTTATCTTTAATTCCTTAATCATAACTTCAAAGATTTTTGGATTTGGTTTTAGTATTTTGGTTTCGTACGATTTCAGAATAACATCAAAAATCTCTTGTACTTTAAATTTCTGTTCTAACCCCTCAAAACTTTGATAAAAAGTGTTGCTGATTAATCCGAGTTTATAGTTTTTCTTCAATTCACTCAATACTCTCAAAGTTTCGGGAAAAGATTTTTGAGAACGAAGTGCCTCTTCCAATATTCTTTTCAATTCGTCGACCAATTTGTCAGTATGTTTAATATCTAATCCATTTAATAATTCTATTATCGGTACTTCTAATTTGTAATGTTTTTCAAGCATAAAATGCTTCTCAAAAATCTTCAGAAATTCATAATCTTGCAGACTCTTTCCAATTCTTTCTGCAAATATTGAAAACGGATGCGGCTTTTTCAATTGATGCCCAAAAAGAGTATCCCAACAATCAAATATTATTGCTTTTATCATAACATTAACTAAATTTCTATTACTTTAATAAGTTTATCATTCGGCGGGCTTCGGGGCAACTTCTTCGCTCCACTTCGTTACGCTCGACCACATTGCATTCTCCTCACCTCGTTCGTCGGGGTATTTAACAGCGATTAAGAGGAAAATCCCTTGCAGGAATTTTCCCAAATCCTCGCCATCTCTGAAAAAATTTCCAGCTCTGTTTCACGAGGAGAATTTTTTCGAGGAAATTGAACTTCCCTTAAGCCCGATGTTAGTTTCAATCGGGAGAAAGGGCTAAAAATAGAAGGGGCAGTTTTCCTTACGAAATAATTATATAAATCAATATTATTTCAATCATTATATGGTTTTTGATAAGTTTGATAAGATTAGAGAAAAAGTTGATGCATGTAGGAATGAGCCTTTGTTTTCAGAGGAAGTATCCTCTCGTAATAATAGATATGAAAATACAATTAGTTCAGAAAATAACAATCTTTTAAGAGTAATGGCAAAATTAATCGCATATAGCAATAACGCTCCTTCTGATAAAGTCAATGAAATGTTAGAAGCAGGTGTTTTTGAAAGAGTATTTCATAATTTTGATTTGTTCATTGTCGCAAATGAAAACCCAGAACATGTTATCAATAATAAATGGCATGATCTAAAAGCAATCAGATTTAAAAAGAAAATCAAAGCAATCATTACATGTGCTAATTTATTAAAAAAACATTATAATCAAGACATTTCAATTGAATCACTTTATAGAAAATATGGTATTCCAAGAGATTTACATAATGAATCTGACATTACAAATTTCTGGAAACAATTTGATATTATTCTTAAAGAATTTCAGAGAATCGATATGCCATACTACAAAAATATTACAACATTATTACATCTACTTTTACATTTGGGTTTTCCATGTGTTAAACCTGACCTGATTGTTATGAAAGTCAGTGCAATGATGGGAATAATCAATCGGAGAGCAAATCATAACACATATAATATAGAGGAAAGAAAAATAGCTGTTAAAACTATACAGGAATATTGTTTAAGTAGAAATATAAAACCTGCTGTTATGGATTTATATCTCTTGATTTATGGTGGACAAAAAGATGCTCTAAAATATGTAAATCATAATTTTATTCCATTATCTGATTTAGAATAGATGGAAAACTGCCCCTTTATTCTTGTTCTGGATGTATCGCTTTGCTCATTTGATAGAACGACGCCCTCTTTCTCAACTCTGCGGACGCAGGTTTTCGGAACTGCGTAACCGAAAACGAACTTAACAAGAATTAGGCGGTTCGGAACGACCGCTTCGCTATTTTGCCAAGCAAAATTTGTTCCTCTCCCAAATTTTTGCCAGCTCTGAGAATTTCTCCAGCTCTATCGGATTTTTCCAGCTCGTCGCTTCGCTCCAGAGGGAAAAATCCTCACGAGGTCGAAATTCTCGAGGGCAAAAACTTCGCCTAATTCTATAAGTTAAGCGTAATTGTAAGTGCTTTCATACCCCCGACCACCCGCCCCTACTACGAGAGATTGCCCGCGTCCCTTCGGGACAGATAGTCTCGGCTTCGCCTCGCAGAAAAACTTCTCTTAACCGACCAACGAAACGATAAGGAAATGCTTTGCACTTTCCTCTAACAAAGGATAAAAGGTTCGCTGTCGCTCTCCCAAATTTTTCTATTTATTTAAGGGGAGTTCCTAATCCTTCGGATAATTTGTCGGCTCCGCCGAGAATTATTTATTCTTTTTTCAAATCAGAGGTCTTTATTGTTTTTCCGCCAGACTCATTAAAATCAATGGTAATCCCGCTATTGTAACTCTTTAAGACTCCATTCTCAATGTAAAATCTCTTACCACGTCTACTAGTAGAAAGAGTCATATAAAAAGTTTTATCGTCTTTTCTATCGACTATTGGATAATTTCCCCAACTTGCATCGTTTTGTGCTGGAGGATTAAATTTATCTGAAAGTTCAAAACCATTTTCTCTTAAAGTTTCTTGCAATTCTCTAAACCAAGCCGCCTCAACTCCTGTACGAGAAAATCCTCCTAAATGAGCATATTCCAAAGGAGCATATTGTTTTCCTTCTAACACGACCGGAACAACTACTTCTTGGTTTGCTAAATACCTTTGTGTTCCTGCACTTTCAACCCAGTTTTGGTCTGGGCTATCTTTCAAAAGTTCTTCAAGTTTGAATGCCATTTTATCTTATTTTTCTTAAGATGTAAGACTATTTAAAGTGTTCTATTTTTACTACTTAATAGTTACTATGATATTGAGCCCAACCTAAGGAGATAATCAAAACCAAATCATTTATATACTCTTTCTTACATATCTTACTATTAAGGAGAGCTTAAAATGAACGAAGAAATAAAAGATATAAGAACAGCAACTATAACAGAAAAAGGACAAATTTGTATCCCGAATACAGCTAGAAATCTAGCGGGATTTAGAGAGGGAACAAAAATAAGTGTAGTCGTCTATAGTGATAGAGTGGAATTAAGACCCTTAAAAAAAGAAAATATGAACGAAGCATTACTTTGTATGTTAGCAAGTGAATCAGCTTTAGCTAAAAATTGGTTATCTAAAGAGGATGAAGAAGCATGGAAAGATTTGTAAAGGGTGATGTTGTTGTTTTGCCTTTTCCTTATACTGATTTTTCAAGTGTAAAGAAAAGACCCGCTGTTGTAATTGCAACACTCAAGGGGCAAAATGTAATTCTTGCCCAGATTACAACAAATCAAAGAAAAGACGAAGATTTGGTAAGTTTAGCAAAAAAGGATTTTGTTTCTGGTTCTTTAAGTTCTGATAGTTTCATAATGGCTTCTCTTATTTTTACAACAGATAGTTCTAAAATAGAATATAAAGCAGGAAAAATAAAACAAGAAAAAATCAAAGAAGTCCAAAACAAACTTATTGAAGTTTTTACAAGATAACTTTTTCCAAATACTAAAACTAACCAAAGTCAGCCCCTAAAAATCTTCTTTTAGAAAAAGAAGCAAAANNCCCCGTTGCACTCTCGCTTCGCTCGGGTCGGCTAACAGCGATTTAACGGCTCACTCCTTGCAGTCGTTCGACCCAAATCGTTTAATGTTCTGCGGAACTTAAACGACTTCGTTAAATCGCATACGTTAGTTTCAATTTCAAATTCTCTATACTTTGAGATAAAAAACTGAAAATTTAGGAGAGGGCACTTCAATACCCCCGACCACCCGCCCCTCTACGAAATCCTCTCCACAATAACCTCACCATCAACATTCCTCATTCTTATCTTCCCTGTCAGATCAGCAGGAACCTGCGCAGGCTTCTTCTTTGGAACATAGGTGCAGAGGACGTTTGTGTTGCTGCCGGCTATGTAGTAATACACTTCCGCTATAAATTTTGTGAGGACACTGCTGAAATCCTTGTTTGGAAAGGTGACCATATCTGCCTCAAAATCGCCGAAGTAATAGACTTTTCCGCTCCCATACTCCCATGTGCCGATGCCGATCTCACTCAAGCTTGAGCCGCTCGTGTAATTGCCGACAATCGTGACTTGCGGTTCTGCATCTGGTATAAGCTCTATGAAGTCTACCCTGCAGTTGCTGCTGCTTGTCCCTCTGTCACAGCTCAGCCTTATCTTATCTCCTGATGCCAGTGAAATTCCTGAAATAGTCCTGTCCTGCCAGTTTGGCTGGCTGCTGGTTGTAGTCCATGTGTCAATCTGCGTTCCAGGAGCTGTTCCTCCCGGCATTTTGTAGACTCTCCAATTATCATTTCCATCGTTCTCCCCGCAGTATCTCACTTTCACATCAAAAGTTCCATCAAGGTCTGAGGTCCATGTTGCATTTGCATATGCTGTTGTTGAACCAGTATGGCGGATGCATTCTCCATCTGATGGGCTACTGCATACACAGCTTGTTGTATCGCCGAATCCATTCACAAGCTGCATATTCCCATCCTCTGTTTCCTCTCTTTGCACGCTTGATGCTGGATCTCGTATGAAAGAGCGCTCCTCAAAATCAAGAACTTCGTTGAGCGAGAGATTGATCGGATCTATGGGATTGACAACTTTAACATCATTGCCAAAACTTCCGCCTTGCTGATGAAATTTTAGATTCAGGAAATTCCAGACATCACCGCTTCCCTCTGCATAACTGCATTGATAGCCCTGAGGATTTGACGAAACATATCTGCAGATTGGATGCTCTGAGATGATGAGCGCCTTTCCCCCGCTTACCCAATCGCTTATGATTTTTGTGTAATTCACTCCATTGAACTTCCCCCTGTAATCTATATGGGCATCTTCCAAATATAATGTCTCATATGTGCTTATGTTCCCCATCAGATCATTGAAATTCTTTGTGATACCTCTGCTGTTAAACCATGCGGGGCATGATGTTCCGCCAGAGCATCCGGAAAGGCATTGCTTGTACCAATCTGGATCTGGGTCTGTAATCGCGTTCAGCTCATTGAATGTCGCTTCCTCGCTTGTTCCGCAATTTGAGACGAGGAATGCGATATCATTTTCCGTAGTAGAGTTAGATCTTATTGTATTTACATCGAGCAATCCGCCGGATGGGATGTCTATGATGTACTTAGTCTCAAACTCTATCTTAGAATCCTCATTTGCAAACGCGTAAGTCAGATAGTTTGCAATCTTTGTGCATTCGGTTCTCCTTTCTATGAGGCTGCTTGTTTCCAGCACGTCTGCTTTTTGCTCATCGTTGATGACTAGTATGATTATGAATACCAGCATGATAATCCCGATGACGAGAAGAACTTCTGTGCCTATCTGCGCTCTTTTTTTCATTGTGTTAAGTGTGAAACTGCGGGCTTTGGTTTCCAGTGATATCGTGCTCTGGCTTCGCCGATGCCATTTCCTCTTCTTTCTTCTCTCCTAAAATCTCAATATGTTAAAAACTTTGCTTTGCTGATTATCTCGAAGCCCGAGAAGCTCACATTTATCGCAATCTCTGGCAGTTCTATGTCTGTCAGGCCAGAGCCTGGAAGCGGCTCTATAGTTACAGATGTGTTATATGGATTGTTATTATTCCTGAATATCTCAATTTCATTATCATCAATCTTTACTTTTGCATCGCCCTGCGCATGCGGAATCGTCACGGCGCTGTTCTGGGAAGGATTGACTAGCCTTTCGCTTTCGCAGCTTGTTTTAT
>DUFK01000044.1 GCA_013331945.1 Nanobdellota archaeon | reverse complement strand
AGCGCTAGCGCGAAGGGAACGAAAAATGCGCCCGCGATGGTTCCGGCAACAAAGCCGGCGAAAGCGCCTTCTATATTCTTAGTAGTATTTAGCGGATTCTTTCTCTTTCCATACAATCCTATAACATGCGAAACAGAGTCAGAGAAAGTGAGAATTGCGATAGAAGCCAGAGCTATATCAAAAGAGAAAATCTTCAGCACGAGCAGGCATCCAGTCAAGAAAAACAAAGCACCTTTAAATGGAAATCTTTTCCTGTATTTCTCCCGCTCAAATTTCCTTAAGAGAGATTCAACAAGCGCGAACCTGAACTTGAGCTGCAAGAGCGAAAGAAGGACTCCAATTAGAATAAGTACGAGAAGGAACCATAATGTGGATTCTCGATCCTTCAAGGCAGAGATGAGCACGAGCAGGCCGAGCAGAACATGCACAAGCTGTCTCTTTATTTCAAACCATAGCCCGCCATTTGCATTTTGTGCTCTTGCTATTTTGCTTTTTGCCACTTTACCCTTCACTATCTCCTTTGCCATCTTATTTTCTGCCATGAGCACGCACCCCCATCTTTTTATTTCCCTTCCATACGTGATTCTCCCAGGTTCTCACGAAAAGGAATCCCGATAAGTACCCTAGAAGCGCTCCTGCAACCACATCACTCAAGAAGTGGACTCCGAAGTATAATCTTGAGAAGATGATTAGGAGAGCAAAGACGATCCAAAATATTTTAATGCGGGGGAACTCACGATCGATTACGGGCAGGGCAGAGAATGTCATCACAGCATGCCAGCTCGGAAAGGAAGAATCCCAGAAAGCGAATTCATTAGTGGAAACAAGGCCAAGCAGTTCGAAAGGTCTCTCACGCGCAACGAGTAGCTTAAGAGCGAGTGTAATCAGGGACGCAAGAGCAAAGCTCAGCCAAAGCGGAATGATCCATTTGCGCTTGCGCTCTTCATACAAGAAAAGGGCAGTAATGATAAAGAATATCACGATTCCGCTTCCGATATTTGTGATCCAGCCCATCACCTGATCTAAGCCATCTGAGCGCAGATTAGAGATTCCGCCCACTATTCCGCTATCAATCAAGGGAAAAAAGAATAAGAGAAATATCAAGAGAAGGGACGTGCATACAGATACAAGGAGCTTATTATTTGTGCTTCTCATTTTTAGCCTAAAAGGAACTTATTTAAATATTTTATTCAGAAGTTGTTTATGCACAGAGAAAAAAAAGGGGTGAAAGGAAAGGAGCTGGAAGCGCGAGGCAGAGGCAAGAGTGCGGAAAGGGAAGGAAAGGACCATCCATACTTATATGGCCTGGCAGCAAGATTGGCACTTGCACTCTTGCTCTCATTAGGCTCACTTGCCATATTTTATGCAGTCTTCTCGCCAATCACAATATATCCTAGTTACTGGCTCATAAGCCAATTCTATCCCATTGACAAGATAGGGAATTATTTCTATTATGGTGACTATATTATAGCTATAATAGATGCCTGCGTTGCCGGAGCAGCATATTATCTGCTCGCCGCACTAAATCTGACTACAAAGGGTCTGGCGGTCTGGACAAGAATCAGGGCTTTCACTTTCGGTGCCATCTCTCTCCTTGCACTAAATGTATTCAGGATAGTTCTCCTAACTCTGATCTTGTTTTCTCAAGGCAAGAATTCTTTCAACCAGATCCATATCTCGTTCTGGATCATAGGCTCGACTTTGTTCGTTGCAGGAATATGGATCCTGACAACGAAAATCTTCAGGATAAAGGAAGTGCCGGTATATTCTGATTTCATGGAAGTGCTCAGGATTTACAGAAAGGCGCATTCCCAGGGAAGGGCGGGAGGAAGGGCCAAAAGCTCGGAGCATGGAGTTGGGAGAGGCCCTTAAGCAAAGAAAGCGCTGATTATCCCGACAGAAGCAAGAGTCACGAGCAGTGTAGAGATTGCAGCACCAATAGAGATTGCAAGGATTGATTTTCTTCTTGGCAGATTAAGGAGCCATGCAATTATGCATCCGCTATACACTCCGACAATAGGAAGAGGGATGGCTACATATACTATCAAGGCGAGATACCCATATTTGTTCATCTTATCTTTTATCCTTGCCTCTTTCTTCCTGATCAGGACTATAGCATAATTGAAGCTCCTCTTGTAGAAACTATATTTCAAAAGCCTCGCATGGATGAAGTCCAGAAATAGAAAAAGGATGATTGCGCCAAAGATGCCAGCGAGAAGAGAGCTCAGGAAAGCTAGAGCAGGATGCAGGCCCCGGGAAATCGTGAAGGGGATAGCGAATTTCGCTTCTACTATCGGTATCAGGCTTAGAAAAAAGTTTAAGACTATGAGATGAAGTGTACTTGCCATTTTCCGAGAACGAAAGGGAAAACAAGCTTAAAAGTCTAACTATCAGATTTCAGTCGCTCTTGAATCTTATCCAAACAACGCGCTCAAGCCTTCAGCAGCTTCTTGCTTCTTTTCTTCTTCTTTCTCTTCCTTCTTAGCACTCTTTCCTGCATCTGCTGCATGTGCGGCTGGTGCGGCAACAGCTACTGGCCTGTTCTTCGCCTCTTCAAGAGTCTTGCTTATATCAACTCCTTCAAGAGAAGAGATAAGAGCTTTTATCTTAGCGTCATCTGCCTTTATTCCAGCCGACTCTATGATCTTCTTTATGCCGTTCTCATCTACTTTTTTGCCAGCTTGATGCAAAATCAGTGCTGCATAAACGTATTCCATTTTTCCTGTGTCTATTATATCTATATCCTGTCTATATATTTCTATATCAGTCTGTCTTGTTTTAGATTGACTAATTTTTAAATTTTTCTCCTAAAAGTGAAGCCTCGGAATAGGCCTCTGCAATCATATCCTTCACACTTTCCTTGTTCACTATCTTTGCCTCGCGGACGAGGAAATAAGCGCCGTGGAAAGCGTCCTGTATGAAGAGTGGCACGGATTCCCGTGTTGGATATTTCACTTCAAGAGCTAGATTAAGGGCATCTGCATATGCAGATTTAAATCTTTCTATCTGTTTTCCCGCATCAATGTCCAGAATTTCTGCTGTGAAAAGTATTCCTGAGTTCCTGTCAAAAGCGACGACAGGCGCGAGCTTTGCAATAACAGGAAGGACACCCAATTTCGCAAGTGCATTCGAGAGCGCCTCTGTAATCATCTGCCCCCTTTTCAGGACAAATCTTTCTTTGATCACTACTTTCCCTTTCTCAAGGCCGGATTTTATTCCGCCGTCAGCAAGTTCAGTAAGGATTGGTCCGGGCATCAATCCGGTATTTCCTGCCTCGACAATGATCTCTTCTTTGGAGATCCCGGATTTGGCCCTCTTCCTTTCCTGTTTCTCCCCTAAGACCTTGATTAACTTGAAGATATCCTCATTGGAAAAAAGCGCGGCGCAGCTCTCTTTCAGATCCTTACAAAAATCAGTAAGTTGTTCGTATCTCTTATCTTTCTTGGCCTCTTGCTCGAAGAGTTTGAGCAAAACACGGCGCTTGACTATCTTGATGACTGCTCTGCCCCTAAGATCTCTCCTTATCTTCTGAAGCAGGAGTGCAGGCATCTCATTTATAGACGCGATGATAAAAGTGCTATTGCCGGCAAAAGTTTTGGAGAGTGAGACTAGCTCAGCTTTCTTCAGAGGTGAAACCGCTCCTCGGCCCTTCGCTTCTTTCACTTTAACTTCTCTCATTTGTATCTGTTGTGCCATCTTCATTTTTTACGTGCCTATCTTATGTGCCTATTACGCACCTAGTTTAATTGGCTTGCCCATCGTAGTCTTGAGCACATAGCCCTTGATGTTTTCCTTTCCCTTCGGAAGCGCATTGGAGATGCTATCTTCAGCAGCAAGGATATTTTCCAATATTTCCCCATCAGGCATATTCTGATTTCCGACAGCGAGTTTCAAGGAAGTATCATTCTTTAACGTTCTGAGTCGGACAGTCTTGTTCAATCTCTCAACCAACTCGCGCAGTGTCGCATCATCCAGCTTTGTCACGACGCTCCCAGTTGCAGGAGAGGGCATCTTTCCGAGAGGGCCTAGAGCACGTCCGAAAGATGCAGCCACAGGTGCCATCATCTGGGCCTGTGAAACAAAAAAGTCCATATCGTGCGCAAGCTTCCTTATCTCTTTCTTCCCGAAAGAAGGAAGTTGCTCTTTCACGACAATCTGATTGAATATCCCTTCACCGCCAGGAATGCTCTTCTCAGAGAAGAGGCAGATCTTTTTTCCCCGGACGCGATGCGGCAGAGTGATGAAGAAATTTAGATTATCTTTCTTGAGATCGATACTCTTGAGGGTAACAACTAACTCTATTGCCTGAGAGAATTTGCGCTTCTCTTCCTTGAGCTTCTTTACAGTTTCTAATAGCTTGCCCTTTTCCATCTTTCCATAGGAATTTCACTTTTACCCTTCCCTCTTCATTTATTTATCCAGTTCGTTCAAGTATTCCTTGATCCTTTCCACAATCGTGGCGAGATAGAATTTTTCGATTTTATCTGAAAAAATCTTCTCCAGTGTTGAAAATTCACTCAAACGATATGAGTTCTTAAACTTTTCGACTATAAGCAGGTCGCGGAGTTTCTTAATCTGCCGACGCATGTTGGAGCCAGCCACACCCCT
>DUFK01000005.1 GCA_013331945.1 Nanobdellota archaeon | reverse complement strand
CTCGCCTTCTCAGGTTATCCCGCAGGCCAGATTCTTGCGAATCTGGCAGGGGAAGAGGTGCGGGATAAGGCCGGCAAATTCTGGTTCAGGCTCTTGAGAAACATTTCTCTCCTCTCCATCGCTGGTGTGCTCTTATTTTATTCATTTTCTCATACTCTGCTCCTACTCCCCCTAGTCCTAATTCTAGCATTTTTAGCCCTTACCCTGCGAAAGGTGCAAAAACAAAAAGAATTTATAGGGTATTTCCTTGTACTTTTAAGCATAATCTTGGCAATATCTCGGGATAGTAAAGGTTTAAATCTCCTGATTGCTTGCTTGATATTCATATACCTGACTGCATCTGTGGCAGTAATCCGCGGGGAAAAGAAGTAAAGGGGTAGGCGGAAGAAATGCTTTATTTGATTGGAATTGGATTAGACAAAGAAGACATAAGCACAAGGGCCCTGAAAGCGGTCAAGAAGTGTAAAGAGGTATACCTTGAAAAATACACATGCAATTTTCCTTATTCTGATTCAGAGCTTTCACGTGTTCTAGGGAAAAAAGTTCTTGCTGTGAACAGGGAATTCGTCGAGAATGCCTCAGAACTTCTTGAGAAAGCGAAAAAGAAAGATATAGCTCTCCTCGTATATGGCGACCCGCTGATAGCTACAACTCATCTTGCACTTCTTCAAGAGGCACGAAAGAAGAAAGTAAGGACAGAAGTGATACACAACATCTCTGTACTCAATGCAATTACTCAGACAGGCCTTGAAGCATACAAGTTCGGGCGCGTGACTAGCATCCCGACATGGCAGGATAATTACCGGCCAACCTCTTTTTATGACATCTTGAAAGAGAACCAGAAGATTAATGCACATACTCTGTTCTTGCTTGACATCGGTCTTGAGCTCGAGGACGCGATTTCCTACCTAGTGAAAGTCTCAACTGACAGGGGAGAAGGCGCTTTCACAAAGAAAACTCCTTGCATCGCCTGCTCCTGCCTCGGTACGAGCAAGCAGAAAATCAAGTTCGCGACAGCAGAGAAGCTCGCAAGGCTGAAACTGCATAAGCCGATAAGCCTCATAGTTCCTGCGCACCTCCATTTTGTGGAGGAGGCGTACCTCAAGAGGTTTAAGTTTTGAAAAAAATGCCACTGGATAAGTTGATTTTTGGGCACGGGATAAGCGATATCCCTAACGAGATGCCTGAGAGAGCGCAGGAAGAGGCATCTATTCCAAGTCCGGAACAATACATCCTCCTCCCGGGAAGAGCGCACGGAAGCTACGAATATCCAGACACACTCATAGCAAAAGAAAGAAGCATGCAGAGCAACAAATGGCAGGAAGCGCAAGATGCCCTCAAAGCAGAAGGAAAATTCATGCCGACAATAAGGCAATACGCAGATTTCCTTAATCTCCTGAAATCAGGCAATGCTTATGATGGAAAAGGCCATGCCATAGCTAAGTCAGAATTAGATTCAATCCTGAAGGATATCATTACAGTAAGAGATCCATGGAGAGCAGAATGGCTCGATGCTTCCTTCAGCAAGCAGGGAGAGCAATTCTACATAAAATATCACACCTTCAATTCAGCAGGCAGTCTAGAGCAAGTCACAGAGCCTCTTCAAGAGTGCCTGATGCAGGACAAAATTTCGGGAATTAATTTGGAAGACTGGCTCAAGAAGGCAAATGAGCAAGGATTGCCATCACCAAAAGCAAAGCAAGGAAGGCTTTACTACTGGTGTCCAAGAGAGGGCAGGGTCGCGGGGTTCGACGCCAGCTCCAACGGGGCTAACCTCGATTGCGACTGGGATCCGCAGACCTCGAATTCTGCGCTCGGGGTACGTGAGGGGATAAGCGCCGAAGGCGCTTCGCGCTGAAAACTAAAACTAGAAAAATGAACAACGAAGAGAAACTCTGGTTCGGAATCCTTTTCATAGTATTTGTCCTGCTTGTCGCCCTTTCACAATCTCTTTATGCAAAATGAAAACAAGAGCTGAAGAAACAATAGTTGAAGAAACAGGAGCAGAAACAGCAGGAACGAACGCAGGAAATGCAAAAACTGGATCTTACGGAGATTTTTCATTGAGTGTTGTGGATAATTTAGTGCTCTGCAGGTATAAGGAGATGGTCAGGATCGGCGGATTAGGGGTGATGGGATGCACTCTTGAAGAGTTAGCGTTGAAACTTGGTTCGTCTTCATTATCTGGCTCAGGCCTGGAAATCACAGAGCCGCAGAATCTCGGCGACGCAAGGATTATTGGTGGCTTCAATCTTCATCCGCCAGTTGGGTTAAGGATTGCCTCTTTCTATCATCCGAGCGGAGAATACGCACAATTTGATTTTCTGTCTCTGGATGAGGAACTGCCTCTTGAGGTGATGTCAAGAATCATGGATAAAGAGGTGTATCTCCTTCGCCCTTCAGGGGAATTTAATAATCAAATGCTGTGCAGGATGGTTTTTGAGATAAATGACTACCTTAAAGCTGGGGAGTTTTCAAAGCGGTCTGGAATAGGATTCGAAGATGCCTTTGGTGTCGTGAAATACTCTTCCTTCCTTAAAAGTTACTTCCACGCCTCGGAACTTGGGAGCTTGAAGACCGCTGTAGAGAAATATCATTTATCTGAAAAGATTGCAGCGTGAATCTGGAAAATGAAAGAATATCACTTTGAGTATGGGAAAGAATTCAATCCTGGAATTCTGAGAGCAGGAAGAATGCCTCTTGAAAGCTATGTTGAGGCTCACAGGCATCTTCCTATTCTTTGCCATGATGCCTTTATCGAATATTGCGGAGGAATTCTTCTGGTGAATAGGGATAACGCTCCTGCAAAAGATATTCTCTGGGGCGTCGGTGGAAGAATCGAAAGGGGGATGAGTGTAGAAGAATCCTTGGGGAAGAAAGTCAGAGAAGAAGTGAATCTGGAGCTTTCAGATATAACTTTTTTGGATTTGGCAAGAGCATATTGGGAGACAGATCCTTTCAGCCACGGAAGAGGCACTGATAACCTGATACTTGTCCATTTCGGACATGGGCATGGCAGCGTAGAATTAGATGATTTGCACAAGAGTCATGTGATTGTAAGGCCTTGGGATTACACACCTGATTTCAGAAACTCCCTGCACCCTTATGTAATGGATTTTATGGATATGATATTTGAGATGGGATTACTAGATGGAGTTAGTACCAAATGAAAGACGCCGGAAATAAAAACAACATAGAAGCAGTGATATTTGATTTCGGCGGAGTTATCATCGATAATCCTTTACCCGGGATGCTGAACTACTCTGCAAATTTCCTGAAGGTTCCTCTCGAGAGCTTTGACGGCGCAAGGAAAAAATACTTGGGAGATTTCGCTCGGGGAAAGCTTCCAGAGGCAGAATTCTGGAAGCGCATATGCGGGGAGCTTGGGATTAAGGTGCCACAAACAAATTGCTCTATATGGGGTGCTGCGTTCTTTCATAATTACTTGCTGAGGGATTCGATGCTTGATTTTGTTGCCTCTCTCCAAGAGAACGGATACAAGACAGGACTGATTTCAAATACAGAACCTCCTGCTCTCGGATCTTTTGTAGAGGATGTCAGGGGCCGCTTTGACTCCTGCATTTACTCCTGTGGTGTTGGCTACATAAAGCCAGAAGAAAAAATCTATAGGTGCGCCCTTGAGCACCTTAAAGTAGCTCCACCCAGTGCTGTTTTCATCGATGATATCGCAGAGTATGTGCAAGGCGCGCGCTCTGTCGGAATGCAGGGGATCCAATTCCATTCAGAAGAGCAAATCAAAGAGGAGCTTGCCGGTCTTGGAGTAAAGGTGTAATCAAAAACAGAAAATAAGGGAGCAGAAAAAAAGATGCCAAAAAACCCACCAGAAAAATCAGTAGCTGTAATCGGCGGGGGGATAATCGGATCTTCGATTGCACGAGAGCTCGCTCTTGAAGGTCATGAAGTCGCGGTTCTTGAAAAAGAGAGCACACTTGGCTTCCATCAAAGCGGAAGGAATTCAGGAGTCTTGCATTCCGGAACAGTTCAAGCATATCTTTCAGATGAAATGGCATCTCTTAAAGTGCAGATGTGCATTGAGGGCAATGATAAGGCTAAGAAGTTCTGTAAGGATCATGGCGTTGCAGTGCAGGAGTGCGGAACACTTTACATCGCAAGAAAAGGTGAGGGGGAGAAGCTCGAGGAAATGCTTGCGAGCGGAAATTGGCAAGGGATTGGTGGGCTGAGGATCTTGAGCAACTCAGAGCTTGCGAAAGCAGAACCAAGAATAGGCAATGGCCTTGATGAAACAGCTCTCCTAGCCCCTTCTGGCGCAATTGTTGATTCTATCGGATTCCTGAAGGCTGTCGCAAGGGATGCAGAAAGCCTCGGCGTAAAATATGTCTTTGATTTTCCCGTAACACAAGTACAAAGAGTTGATGATAAAATCCTTTCCCTTCATTCTGGAATAGGGCATGAGCTCTTTGTAAGCCATGTCGTGAATGCCGCTGGATTATATGCGGATAAGATTGCACATCAGATGGATTTGGATCTTGAATACACTATCATCCCTTTCAGGGGAGAATATAGGGAAGTTGATGGCCTGGAGATAAAGTCAATGATCTACCATATACCAGATAAAAGATTCCCTTTCCTCGGAGTGCATCTGACTCCGACTATTGATGGAAGAGTCATTGCGGGGCCCACTTCAGCGCTCGCCTTCGGAAGAGAATCTTACGATGGCGAATTCAATAAGGAAGAGACTAGAGAGATGCTCAGCACGCGGAACTTCTGGCACATGGCTCTGAGTCCTAAGACCATAGCTTTATACTTGAGGAACAGGAAAATATCAAAATCTGAAAAAGCTTTCTTGGGAGAAGTGCAAGAGATCGCTCCTTCTGTCACGATGCAGGATCTTTCCTCCCATCCAGCGGGAATCAGGGCCCAAGTTGTCGATAGGAAAGGAAAAATGCACAATGCTTTCATTGTCGATTTCCAAAAAGATTCAACGCATGTCCTTAATGCAGTTTCTCCAGGAATGACATGCGCTCTTCCATTCGCAGAATACGTGGTGCGCGGAATCAAATTTTATGAGCGCGAGGGAAGAGCGCCTACAAAAAATGAGTTAATGGAAAAAATGTACTCTCCCGTGCGCCCTGCTCCGAGCCCCGAGCCCTGAGCCAAATCTGGCCAGAACTAGCTAGAACTTCAGCCCAAGCCTTTCTTTCGCAAGAATCAGTCCCACAAGTGATGTCTGTGTCACATCCACTTTCTGCTTCAGGAAAATCTCACACGCTTTTTTGAAAGGCATCTTCACTACCCGCACTTCTTCATGCTCATCACAGGGCTTTTTTGAAGGAAATAAATCTTGCGCAAGGTAGATGTGGAATTTTCCCCTCACTCTTCCATCCCTCATCAATGTTCCTATCTTCTCTAATTTTCTCGCATCAAATCCAATCTCTTCCCTCATCTCATTTCTCGCCTGTACAAGCAGCTGCTTCTCGCTCTTTCCTTTAGCCTCGCCGAATGGGATCTGAAGTATCTCTTTATTCCATGCAACCTTGTATTCTTCTACAAGAAATATGTTCATATTCTTATCGAGGGCCACTATACCTACAGCATCCTTAGAAGAGATATAAGTCCAATTTGCAGTGCTGCCGTCTGAGAATCCCATCTTTGCCTCGATNNTCCTATCTAAACCTTCTCAATCACAAATCTTATCCCTAGGACTTCTGAAATGACTGCCTCGAGCTTCAATCCGGGAACAGTCGCCTCAAATGCAGGCTGCACTGCTACATCAGCTGCTTTTGCAAATCTTTCCACAATCTGTCTTGCCTCATCCTCGCCGAGCAATCCTTGATCTTTCTCTTCTCTATCAGTCCTGACTTTTATTTTGCCATCAGAAAACTCTATTGACTTGATGTATGGATCTGCGACAAAATCAGAAATCGAACCGAAATC
>DUFK01000003.1:421-12217 GCA_013331945.1 Nanobdellota archaeon | reverse complement strand
CTTCTCTCCTCTTGGGAATGTAACGATGCTGGAGAATACACAGCAACTCTTTACCATAAGCGCTTCGGATGCAGACAATGATGCCTTGCTTGTAAGATGGTTCTTGGATGATGATAACTTGACCCAACAGCAACCTTGCCAAGGAGGGCAGCAATGCAACAGCTCTTACACTTACCAGCCTAACTTCTTTTCTTCAGGAGTGCATTCGGTAAGGATGGAGGTAAGTGATGGCCAAGCTTCTGCACAAAAGCAATGGCAAGTCACAGTGCAAAATGTGCCAGCTCCAGACTTTACTGTCTTGCAGGTTTGGAAACAAACCCCAAAAAATAGGGATCCAAGGCCTGGAGAGAGGGCTGTCTTCGGAATAAGACTGAAGAACATCGGCGAGACAAGCGCTTCTACGATTTACGAAGTGAATTATGGGGATGGAACTCCCGTCTTCAGGTCCTCTTCATTCTCACTCGGTGTAGGGAAGACAAAGACCATCGGAGTGAATCATAGATATGCTTCACCTGGAACTTACAATCTGACTGTTAAGGTAGATCCGGACAATACGAGGCCTGAACTTCGCGAGGATAATAATGTCGGAAACTTGATTGTTAACGTCCATAATTAAGAAACCTAAACAAAAATGAAATACACATTGGATAAAATTGTGAGGAATTTCGCATTAGGCGGACTTGCGGCCACAATCATAGCATGCGGCGGAGGGAATCCCCCCGTGTTGGCAAGTGAAGCAGATGGAAGAGCACAGATCAGAGTTAAGCTTGTCGCAGATATGAATGCCGGAAGAATCGCAGATTGGGAGGAAGACCCTGATTTTGAACCAGAGCCAGGAAAGCCTGTTTTTGCCGATTTTAAAGTTATACAGAATGGCGGCATTTTTGAATCTTATCTCGAATACACCTCTCCAACAGACAATGGGGAAACTGCGCTTGCAGAGATACAACTGCTCTATAATAACGGCTGGGACTACATGTACACAGGCCCTTCAAGCGTTGCTGCTGTAGGGACTGCGGTGCAGAGTTATTCTAACGCAGGATATGTGGGATTTGTTCCTGAGCCTTAAGGGCTTGTTTGTTCTCGTAATAGTTATCCAAGGAATAAAAATGCCTGAAAAACTTTACCAAGTGGACATTAATGATATCCCTTCAGGGTTTGTATACTCTGATGAGCTATACTGCCAAAAGGCGAGGCATAGGGTGTCTCACGCTTTAGTTTTTGATGAATTTGGAAATCTTCTTTTACAGCAGAGATCCACTTCAAAGAAGTTTTGCCCCCTTCATTGGTCGTCTTCTGCTCAAGGTCATGTTAGGTTTGGTGAGACATACGAAGGAGCTGCAAAAAGAGAAGCCAAAGAGGAATTAGGTATAATTATAACCCCCATACTTTTTAGCAAATTCTTGTATCTATCTGACATAGAGAAATTTGTTGGTGTTTGTATTGCCCAAAATTATAGTGGAGATTTAACGCTAAACAAAAAAGAAGTTGAACGTTGTGAAACAGTTCCTATTAGAAGGCTAGAAGATTTTCTGGCTGACAAGCAAATACACCCCGAATTCATTCTAATATTAAAAGAATTCCTGCCAACCCACGATCAAAGAATAAAAAATCTCATCGAGAAAAATTCGCAATTATGTAGTAGTTAATCTAGTAAGATTTATATACGGTCTTCCATTATATCTCGAATGGGAAGAGAAGATATACCTTTGCTTAGGGCACTATCTGAAGAGATAAGAACTAGCACGTTCGAAACTATCTTAAATGCAAATAGCGGCCATCTTGGAGCATCTTCGTCTTCTGTAGAGCTTATGACCGCGTTATATTTTGGCAACTGCCTAAAATATAATCCTAAAGATCCGAAGGATATGAGGAGGGATCGGGTATATGTCAGAGGACATGTTGGACCACTAAGATATAAAATATTCTCTTTATTAGGGTGGATTGATGAAAATGAGTTGAAAACTTACAGAAGTTTAGGTTCTAGACTAAAGGGTCACGAGTCGATGGATCATATGCCGGGTGTAGATATAACTCCCAGCGGATCACTTGGTATGGGATTATCGTATGGTGCTGGAGCAGCTATTATGACAAAAAGGTTGGGGTTACCTTCAAAACACTTCGTTTTCTTGGGGGACGGAGAAGAACAGGAAGGAAATATTAGTGAGGCTGCACGACACATTGCATCGCTGGGATTAGAGGATATAATATGCATAATGGACAAAAACACAAAACAACTTTCTAGGCCTACTTCTGAGGTGGATTCATCAGATATCAAGAAAGTTTGGGAGGGTTACGGATGGAAGGTATTGGAAATATCTGATGGTCATGACTTAAGTGAGATATTGAATAGTTATGCGTTAGCCGAGACTATCAAGAAACCTACATTCATCATTTCAAATACTAAGAAGGGCAAAGGTCTGGATGGCAATGAAGAACACTTTAATGGATATCACACAATTAGTGCTTGCAAAGACAAAAGTATTGTTAGAAATGCAATAAATGAAAGAAAACACTTATTTTCTCATGATAGTCAGAGTTTGGAGCAGGCCCTCCAAGAAATAAATGTAAGGGGTCCGGAGGTAAATTTCTCTGATGACACTGTCAAAAATGTAGCATATAACATTAATGCGACAGTAAACCCCGAAAACAACACCAATCTAGACGACGCACAATTTGATTATTTTAAATCACTTGCAGAGGAGATCCGCAGAACTAAAATGCCGTTTTTCTTTTTAACTCCGGATTTAATTCACAAAGAAGATGTTATCCTAGCTAAACTTGATTCGGGGGAAGCGTATATAGATACAGGTATAAGGGAACAGCACACAATAGCCATGGCTCACGGAATGTCTCAAATAAATCCTAATGCAAGAATTTTCATTAATTATTTTGATGCGTTTTTGTACAGGGCCGCTGATCAGTTAAATGCTGCAGCTCAGGGAAGGAGTAGAATGATCCTATTTTGTGAAATGAGCGGTCTTACACAGGGGAAAAATGGGGAAACACACCAATCTTCCGGCCAACCAGCAGTTCCTTTAATGATGCCAGGAGTACTATTCTATGAGCCGGCAGATGTTCAAGATTTGTACAATGTCCTAAACTATGGATTTAGCAATAACCCTGGGATATTTGTTGTGAGATCACATCGGGCTGATATAAACCCTTTAGAAAGAAGTAAAAATGACCTAAAGAACATAGATCATTATGTAACCTTTGAATCTAATAGGAAACCAGATATTACTCTAATTGGGAGTGGCTATGTTGTTGATGGGTTGGTCGGTGCCGCCAAAAAGCTTGAAGTCAGTCATAATTTTGGATCAAGAGTAATAAACATGGTAAACATGAGGAAATTTGATGAAGGGTTGGTTAGCTTGATAGAAAGTGATAGGCCAGTTTTGACGGTGTATAATGGCAATGCAAAGATCTTACAATCTTCTGTTGCAAATGCAGTCATGTCTAGTAGTTCTTCCAGACCTTCAGTAATAAAGGGACATGGCTTCGAATTTGGAGATACAGGAAGTATCCAAGATTTAACGCAGCACTATAAGTTTGATCCTGATGGATTAGTAAAAGTGATATACGAAAATTTTATTCAATATGGAAATAATCTACAATCAGGCAGTACTCATGCATAATGCCTCTGATACTGTCGCTGAAGGAAGCTATCGCCTTAATGGAATAGAGAAAATTGCCAAAAATGTAATCCCTTCATTTGATGTTATGCCTTATATCAGGGTGGTTCATACAGAAGATTACATACAAAAAGTAGAGAATGCATGTAAATCAAGATTAAGGATGTCTGAAGTTAATACCGGCCCGGAAACCTTTGATGCCGCCATACTCTCCGTAGCGCTTTCTATTTTGGCTGCAAAAGAGAATAATTTTGCAGCTATTAGGCCTCCCGGTCACCACGCAGAGCGGGAATTTGCAAAAGGGTTTTGTTTTTTCAATAATATTGCAATTGCAACTCAATCTCTTATAGATTCGGGAGAAAGAATATGTATCATAGACATAGACGGACACAAGGGTGATGGAACGGAAGAAATGTTCTACAAATCAGATAGAGTTTTATTCTGTTCCATTAATCAAGAAAACAGCTTCCCATTTAGATTTAGCAACAATTTAGATTATGAATCTGATAAATTGGCGAGATACACTATTAATATTAACATTCCTGAAGGAAGTGGAGATGATATACTGCTAAAGAGTCTAGGTATGATCAGTCCTAGAGTACATAAATTTAACCCGAGCCTAATTGGAATATCGGCTGGTTTTGATGGGTATTATAAGGATAATTTACTCAGATTAAATTACACCTTTAGCGGATATTATGAATCTGGTAAGATTATTCGGGAGATGGGCTACCCTGTTTTTGCTGTCTTGGAGGGGGGATATCACCATGATGTACTTAATTGCATTGAGAGTTTTGTTGCCGGTATAAACGGAGAGTTTTCAGAATTCAGAAGTCCGTTGTCGGAATCGAGCAAAGATACGTTTTTTAAATTTTGGAAAAATACTAGCAATTTTCGATCTTGGTAAAAATGAAAATTAAATATTACTCCTTATGGAGGGATAGCAGAGAAATTATAAATAATGGAGCTTCTGTTAGCTTTCACGACCTGACTAGGAAATTTGAATTACCTGCTGACGTTATAGATTTGAGTAAAGATATTAATAAAAGTGCGTCTTATTACTTAGGGAAGCCTAAAGAGCTAAAGAAGCTATTTGATGCAGTAGTATACTCAGTTTCTGGTCATCGGATGCATTCTCAAGATGAAGACCGATTGAAAAGAGTGACGCAGGAAATAGCAAGAAAATCAAAGCAGGCAGATAATTTCTATAGGTGTGGATTAGAATCTCCAAACTTTTTATTTGGTTGTCTGCCTTATATGTTTATAGGATTTGATTCTAAAAGAAGAAGTTCTCCCGGAAAAGATGGTGTTAACAGTGATGATAATTTCTACGAAGTCCTAAATTTACTAAATAGTGGAGGAAAAATAAAAATATCTAGCTTTCTTTGCACGCATAAAGAACGTAGAGAAATTGACCCGGATAAATTACGCAAGCAAATAAAATTTTCTGATGTCTCAAGAGTGATTAACCTTATGTCCGGAATCCTAGACAATTCTACAGTGGAATCTGCAGAAATAAGGTTCTTTCAGCCAACAGGATCGTATTCAAGTGCAAGCTACATTTTCCCTCAAATAATTATGAGTTATCTGGGTGATGGAATGCTTGGTGACATGTTGGTAAGACTGGACGATCACTCCTCTACTATGAAAGAGTACATCTCCCGGTTTGAAAGTCCTAGAAGGAGATTTATCTCAAGTTCAATAGATAGTTTAGTAACGCAAACTAACTTTGAGGCCAGAAAAAGATTTGGTGATGATTGGAAGAAAATGCCCGAAGATTTAATTCTGGGCCTGGCTGGTGGCACTTGCGGCAAAGCAATTGATACTATAGCAGAGGTTGCATATTTTATGACCCAAAAAGAAGTTGAAAGACTAATGCCATTTTACTCAAATCCAATAAGCATAGACGAAAAGATAATACAAACCAACCTACAAAATGCCAGAAGATTAGGGGATGAGGTTGGAAATAAGAATCTAGAACTGGATGTAAATAAGATAATCAATTCTTTGAATGAGACAATGTCTATTTATGGCAGAGCTGTGTACGAAACGTTGTTCTATTATATGTGGGGGCGAAATGCCGGAAAATCAGATGAGATTGGGTTTGGGTTAGACACAGATCACGAAATGTTTCAAACTGCTGCTTGGGACATCGGATGGAAGGAGTCTATTGAACAAGAGATGAACATCTCAAAAAAGAAAAGCCCGCTATTATACTCAAGGAAAGCTGAAGATGGAAAAGAAGGCGAATTTTTAAATAATATGTCCTTTAGACAGTTCTGGAGATAGTCAAATGGCGAATCTGGTAAATATAACTCACAAGCTTGACAAACCAAAAGCTCCTTCAGATAAAGTGGTAATCCTTCTTCCGGGAATAAGCGGAGGGGCGACTTCGAGCAGATATGACTTGCTGTCAAGCTCTCTTACATCAATTGGATTTAATTTTCTAAGGCTAGATTTATGGGAATCAGAGGCGGCTCTCAATAACCTTTGCATCTCGGAAATACATGGATCTCTAGGAAAGGCTGTGAATTTCATGAAAGAAGAAGGATGCACAGAGATAAGCTTCATAGGGATGAGTTTTGGCGGCGGAGTTCTTTTAACTTACAAAAATCCTTCTGTAAACAAGATGGTTTTGCTGGCTCCCGCAATAAAATTTGGAAATGAATCCAATTTCGCTGAAGCAAAGAACGGGAAGATCTCTGAATTCAAGCATTTCATGGAAATAAAGATAAGCAAAAATGATGTGGCTTCTTGCCCTATCTTAGTCTTTCATGGGACTAAAGATGACGTTGTTCCAATTGAAAATTCAATGGAGATCTGCAGGCAATTAGGGAACTGTAAATTGGAGCGCCTTGAAGATGCCGGCCATTATTATGAGGAAGGTGAAGTTGCAGAGACTATCATTAAAAAGATAATTATATTCTTAAAAAGTTCAAGCGCTTCTTAATGGTTTTACTTATTACCCCTCTTCTTTAGCGTCCTTCTCATAATCTTCAAATAGCTTTTCAGGTGACATGGTTTCTAAATATGCTCTATCTCGCTTATAAGCATCCGTTACAGCCCCTTCTTTAATCAAGTCCAACAAATCTTGACCACTATCGGTCAGTCTTACCTTTTCTTCCCCAAATAACCTTTTACTATGATCTATTGCTCCAATTTGTCGTAGGGCCTCATAAACAACGGTGAATGGCTCCCGATTGTTCTCCCACTTCCATCCACCCCATCTCTTGGCTAAGAGAACTTTTGTCTCCAAAGCGAGTTCAGTGGAATTAATTATCCTATCCACTATAGATGAGATGGTTAAATCATAATGCCAAATGAATTGGTTGGTATTAATCTCCTCCCCTGCTCTCTCTAATACAATTGAGGTTAAGATTGGAGGATAGTCACATCCGTTTTGGTTTTCCATTTCTGTTCTTATCTGATTATTTTATTACTTTATAGTTACACTAAACTTGAGTGGATTATAAGTCTTTGCTGTAGTAAACCAGACAACACTATCTAACTAGCTTTTCTATTGGTAGCTGGTCGTCTTAGAAAATCTTATATAACTCTNNGGAGAATGGGCTATCTCAAGAGTATAGATACGGCATAGGCAAAAGGAACATCCGGAAGCTACAGGAGCTTAAAGATGCTCTATACTCTTAGCTTTTTGAGCTCTTTCTCAATCTTCTCCGGATGATATCCAGCACTTGTAGATAACTTAATCAAGTAGTTGTAATATTTTCCAGCCGAATTTGCATAAGCAATCTTTCCTATATCTACTGGTTCTAGTACACTTACACCAAGAGATTTTGCTCTTCTGATTGCATCGATGTCGGCAAGCAAGGCGTAATCAATCCCTCTGGATTTGCAAATAGATATAACGGCAGATTCTCCCTCCCCTAGGTTATAGTGATATGCGATGTCGTTCATTAGTTTCTCCTCTGAAGAATCTAGGTCAGTTATCTGTAAGAAATCGGCGCTTCTTATCTTCCATGCATCTAAAGATCCGCCCTTCCTTTGAGTCTCTTCGTAAACTGGGAAAGGGACGTACACTTTCTCGAATATCTCTCCAAGTGTGCCCAATTCCTCTGCTTTCGCTAGATAAATCAATGGCGACGCGTTGATAGCGGCAGATTCTTTACTCATTGAAAACTTTAAAATTTAGGAGATAAGAATCCGTGCTGTAGTGCTCGCTACGACAAAGCCGGAAAAATCCAAAACCTTAAAAATCACCCTTCCCTTTCATGCGCTGCAGGCTAGGTCTACGGGGTAGAAATGTATATAAATTATCAATTACACCTATACACATGGAGCAAATCACGATTCCAAAGCAAGAATATAATCGGCTAAAGAGAATGGCGCAGATAGACCAGGAACTCGTAGAGAAAATTAAAAGAGGGCTTGAGGACATTAAACACGGAAGAATTAGCGAGTGGAAGCCAAAATCAATTTAGATAAGTTCCCTTCTTCTTAGTTCTTCAAACACATATCTTTGATACTCAGCAATGCGAAGCAGTATTGCATTGATAGTTGCCTGCTGGGCTTTCTTGTCGCTTATTGCTATTACTAAGATCACATTATAACTCTCATAAACAAGAAAATAAACTCTTTTTCCATCGAATTTCTTCTCTTTAAAGAATGGCAGAACAAGAGGCTTGCCGACTTCAATGCCCCTTTCAGATAATTGCCATAACACCTTTTCAATTCTACTTTGCTCAGATTTGTCAAGCTTTGTGAAATCTCTGTCAAATTCCGCTGTTTTGAATATTCTAAATCTGGCTATTGGCATCCACAGCCTTCTGGGTATTAAAATATACTTCTATGGCCATAGCAAATCTTAAATAGAACTACATCTAGATTTTATTTGCAGGCTAGGTCGGAGAGCTAGTCCCTCTCTGTTACTGTACCCGGACTTAGACAGGACCGAAGCTTGGAGAGCGACGTATTGTCTATGGGAGATCCTTAATCTTGACGATGAGGCTTTGTCCCCTTTGATCTAATACTAGCGAACCGGGTCAGGCTCGGAAGAGTGCAGCCCTAAGTTATTATTCTGATGCTTTGGGGAGCGCAAGGCTTAGGAGAGCTTNNGATGCAAAATTTGGCAAGCCGTCCATCAAGCTGTTTTCCGACAAGTATGGCCCAAACCAGCCCTTTTCTGGCTACCTTAACTTTTCTCTGAAAGAGGTTGATTCTGAGGGCTCTCTTCGGATAGAACTTAGAGATGGCTCCAGCATAAAAAAAGATTTTCCCTTGCTTGATCTACTTGATGAAAATTCCATTCCTTTCACCTGCTCCCCCGAATCTTGCATGAGCTCTTTCAAGGGAAGTGCTCCGGCGCAGATGAAGAGGATTAATTTTGATTGCTCTTCAATGCCTTGCAAGAAAAGCGAAATAGGACTTGTCGTGGAAAGCACATCAAGGATAGGAGATGTTGTTCTTGATACCGTGAATTTTACCATGCGTGGCGAGGCCCTTGAAGGATCTTACTCTACTCCATTTCTTGATATAGGGGATGATGGAGAGATTGATTGGCTTTATTTAGAGCCATCTAACAATTTCGTTGCTGTTCCAAATAATTTTGATTTGAATAACAAGCTTGGCGAGAAGGTTTTTGATGGCGCATGGGAATACTGCCAGAACACAACTCTTCCAGCAGCAAAAAGATTCCGCTTCGCTTCAAGCAGTTTGGTTGATGTTCCACAAGTTACCTTCAATCTGAGGAGCACACATGACCGATTTCCAATACAAGTTTTGGCTTCTTGCAATGCAACCGCGAATGCAGCATGCACCGTGAACTTTACCGTTACAGAAAACGATAATTTCCTGCTCTGTGCCCTCTCATCCTCGGGAAGGATTCCTTATTATGGCGGAGGATCTAAGAGAGGATACTTCTTCAATAGGGGAGGGGATTCTGGTGTGGGCAGGCAGCAATATGATTTCCCTCTTTTTGCATCATATGCGCAGTTCAAGCAACTTGATTTCAC
This sequence comes from Nanobdellota archaeon, assembly GCA_013331945.1. Taxonomy (GTDB): domain Archaea; phylum Nanobdellota; class Nanobdellia; order Pacearchaeales; family UBA12030; genus UBA12030; species UBA12030 sp10106u. The sequence goes on along the minus strand of DUFK01000003.1, from coordinate 2,610 downwards.
TGTCGCTTTAGATGAGGATGAGATAAGCGCGATAACCGAGGCAATGCAGTTCTATCTTCTCGATAGCTGCGATCATGATGCGCAAGAATGTGTTGTGCCTCTTTCATTCAACTCGAGCACTAAGGGCAGTGTAATCCTTGAGAATCTGAAAATTGTGCAGAGCAACTGGCCTCCCGAATCAAATTTTTACACGATTGAGCGAAAGCCAGCGAAACTCAATACATCCTCCTTCGTCACTATAGACCTTACTGCTCTTGATTTGAAGACCCCGCTTCCATCTGGATATCCAGATAACTTCGCGAAAGATTGGAAGATAAAGGCGACGATAGAGGGAGAAAGCGTAAGCGCAAATTTCGTGATCGGAAAAGTTCCGACTGTTTCTCTGAAGCCACTTACAGGAGCTGTAGGATTCCCAATNNGCAGGTAACTACACCCTCACATTGAAGGCCACAGATACCTCAGGCTTGACCGGATTTGGAACATTTACAATAAGGGTAGGAAGTTCTGTGGGCGCGGTCGGCTCTATCATCTCTCAGAGATTCATCGACTTCCGTTCTTTCCAAAGATCTTTGCCTACATTGGCCTTTGAGCGCAATCTCATCCTGGAAGCTCTTGGGATGGATGAACAGACATTTTCAAACAGCTTGATCTCGCTGAATGAAAGCTATAAGAGAGCATTGTTCCTTCCGCAGGCAGAAAGAGATCAGCAACTTTCAATAATTCTCGGACAATTGGCTGATGTTTCAGTCCCATCAAAAATATCTGATTCTTTCTCCTTCAATGCGGAATTTGTTCCAGATGTAGATGTTGCGAATCCAGAATACGTAAATGCTTTGAGTGGAGAGCAAGCTCTATCTAATGTAGATGCCAAGAATGCAATCGCACTTTGGCAGCAGGAGCATGTAGAACTTTCATTTTCTGCAAAGGTGAAGAGTGCTGAATTTGCCGAGGGCCCAGAGCCTCTTTTTTCCATAGTCAAGATATCTCTTTCGCCTCTGACTCAAGATGTATCTGATTACTATCTTATCATCAGCATGCCAGGCACAATCCTGGCTTCAGGTGGAACTTACACTTCGCAGGAACTTGCTCCTGGGGTGCTTGGATTTACCATTTCTGCCGAGAGAGATATAGTTCTCGCAGTCGATACTACAGAATTTTCAGAGTTCAAGGCCTTCGCATCTCCAAAGTTGAGTGAGCTTCAGTTTATTGAAGATATATGCGGCGATGATATTTGCGATGCTGCATCCGGCGAGGACTCGAGCTCTTGCTCCCTGGACTGCGGAAGAAAAATTCCGGGCGCTGCCATCTTCATAACAATCCTGCTTTCCCTTCTTGCTGCAATCGTGATATTCTTCATCTGGAGGCACTATGCGCGCGATTACAAGAAGAGGCTCTTCAAATCAAAGAGGGATCATGATTCCATAATGTCCTTCGTCGAAAAGGGATTGGTGCTGAAACTGCCTCCTGAGAGCATAAAGCAAAAGCTTAGGAAGGCTGGCTGGGCAGAAGAGCAGATCAATTATGCAATTGATGAAGCTATAAGGGTGCCTGAAGAGAAAGCTGGTGCGAGGGAAAGTCTCGGAGGGAAGGAGCTCTCCGGAGAGAAACCAAAGAAGGGTTTATTCTCATTCGGCTCGAAGAAGAAAGAATAATCCGGAAAAGCAAAATGGTGAAAGGCAAAAAAGGCCAATTTTATCTTATCGCAGCAATCATCTTGATCGCAGTAGTTGTAGCCTTGATCATGAAGCTTAATTCTACAGAGGTGAATCCAGTGCCGCTTTCTTTTACTGAGCTGAGCGATAATTTTGAGAAAGAGGCTGTGAAGATTATTGACAAGGGGATTTCAGATGGCAAGAGCATTCAAGAGGTTGAAGCAGAACTGCAGGATTTTGCACGGCAATATTCAGAGTACGCGACTTCCAAGAGCCCTCAGATCGGATTCCTTTACGTGTATGGCAATTCTTCGAACATAACTGTCGCGAATTTCCTTGTTGATCGCGCCGGTAGTGTTGTTATCGGTGGCGCAGCAACGAATACAACTGGGGGATCTGCCATTCTNNGGCTTTCAAGGGGATCAACATCGCGAGCGGGAAGGGTGACTTTGTTAACTTAAGTGTCGGAGGAGTTCCTTATTACCTGACCATCAAGAAGCCTCTTGAGTTCAGCACACTGACAATACAATGTGATGA
>DUFK01000003.1:0-367 GCA_013331945.1 Nanobdellota archaeon | reverse complement strand
TCTATAGTTGTCACGCTTAGCATAATCGTCGGCGGATGGATTTATTTCCAGGCAAAGAATCCGCCTGTAGGTGGAGAAAGTTGTGAGGGAGTCACAGTCTCCGCTGATAATTTCTGCTGCTATGCTGTTCCTGTCTCCGGTGGTGGTGGAGGGGGCGGGGGAGGAGTTGGCTCTTCATGCTCTACAAATGGAGATTGTGATGCAGGGCTTGTGTGCGTTGGCGGATTTTGCCAAGGGCAAGGCGGAGGACAATCATGTACTTGCACTCCCGGAGAGAAAAAGTGTGAAAATGGCGCATTGATGACCTGTAATGGAGATCCTGAGGAGCCATGCTGGGACTCCGTGCCCTGCGCTTCTGGCTTCTGCA
>DUFK01000043.1 GCA_013331945.1 Nanobdellota archaeon | reverse complement strand
CTAATGTTAACATCTTCTGGATTCATAAAAGTGTAAACAAAAGAAGAATTATAAGCGACGATTTCTGATCCTATCCTAGAACTAGGATCCTCTGACTCAAATGCACCGGGGTTAACATTGTAGTGCAAAAAATGTCCGGCTTCATGGGAGATTGCTTCTTTATTATGAACGGTTTGTGGCAGTATAACCTCATTTGGAGGAATAAATCCTGGAGTTGTGTCTAAAAGGGTAAGGACTGGATTTTTCACTTCACTTATCTGAATGTCAAAGTAAGGTGCTAGAAATTGCAAAGACTCATTAAATCCAAGCCTAATAGGACGCTCCATAATCATCGAAAGAAAAGTATTTCCTGCCATGTCAGTATGAACTAGTAATACTATATAAAACTTATCCTATACTGCACTGCAGCAATCTTTAAAAAGGTATGAATAGTTCATACCTTATGATAATGGAACAACTCCCGTCAGAGGAGAAAAAGAGGCTGATCGCAAGAAGCATAGACGAAGGAGTTGAAGTAAAGAAATCTCTGCACTCACTCTCATCGGATATAGTGAAGTTCTCTGATATGGTGACAGATACTCTCAGAAAGGGCAACAAAATCCTGATATGCGGCAATGGGGGAAGTGCAGCAGACGCCCAGCACTTTGCAGCTGAATTCGTAGTAAAGTTCAAGCTGGAGAGGAAGCACCTTCCGGCAATCGCACTTACAACTGATTCTTCAATTCTCACAGCGATCATAAATGATTTTTCCGGAGAGGAGATATACTCAAGACAGATTGAAGCTCTGGGCAATGAAGGGGATGTACTCGTCGGAATCAGCACTAGNNAACGCTCTCATAAAGGCAAGAGAAAAAGGTCTCAAAACAATAGCCTTAACCAGTACAAGTCCTCTTGGAGGGGAATTCGCGGGCCTCGCAGACCTCGGCGTTGCAGTCCCCTCTCATACTACCGCAAGAATCCAAGAATGCCATATCGCCATGTTACACATCGTGATGGAACTGGTGGATAAGGAGCTGTTTAATCTTTAAGATGAAAGATAAGTCAGACCAGGATGGAATGGCACTGGCAAGACCTTAGGCAAATCCACAGGGCCAAAGAAATACCAGACTCAAACTTAACACAAAAGCACAATAAAAATGCAAAACAAAAGAATACTCGTCACAGGAGCAGCCGGATTCATAGGGAGCAATATCTGCTTCGCACTCCAGGAGAAAGGATATGATGTCCTGGGCCTTGACAATTTTTCAGTCGGTGAGAAAGGAAATCTGAAAGGGTTTGATGGAAAGATTATTGATGCAGATATAAGAAACTTTGACTGGGCAAGTGAAAAGGTGAACGCAATAATTCATGAGGCAGCGATAACAGACACGACTGTCAAGGACCGAGAAATGATGCTCGAAGTGAACACAGAAGCATTCAAGCGCCTTGTAGAGCACTGCCTTCAGCACAACATTCATCTGGTGTATGCATCATCAGCAGCAGTATACGGTAGAGGAAAAGTTCCGATGAAGGAAGAACAAGAGAAAGATATTCTAAGCCATTATGCAGAATCAAAGTACGAGATGGATAAATTTTCGCAGGGAAAATTTGCAGAATTCGAGAACAAGAAGCTAAAGCTTGTAGGTCTGCGCTACTTCAACGTCTATGGTCCGAGAGAGGCGAGCAAGATGAAGACAGGAATGGCGAGCATGGCATGGCAGCTTTATCGTCAGATGAAACAAGGCCAGCGCCCCCGCGTTTTCAAGCATGGAGAGCAGACAAGGGATCAAGTCTATGTGAAAGATGTCGTGCAAGCTACTCTGAAAGCGCTGGAAGCAAAGGAAAACGGAGTGTACAATGTCGGAAGCGGCAAAGAAACTTCATTCAATAGAATCATAGAAGAGTTGAACAAACAGCTCGGCACAAGGCTAGAGCCAGAATACATAGAGAATCCATATGCACATTATCAGCCAGCAACCCTTGCAGATATCTCCAATACACAAAAATTTCTGGGCTATGAGCCAGGATATGACATCGCAAAAGGCATCGCAGATTATGTTCAGTTCTTGAGGAGGAATAATCTGTGAGGGATAAGTCAAATGGAAATGATATGGCATAGGCAAGGATGGAAAGGTCACCACCAGTCAAATTTTCATAAAAGTGACTTAACAAAACATAACACAACACAATGAATGAAAATTTTACTGCATTGATCGAGAATTTCAAGCACAAAGTGATTCTTGTAATCGGAGATGTCGGGCTGGATAAATACATTCATGGCTCTGTCGAACGCGTAAGTCCAGAAGCGCCCGTGCCTGTCCTGCACGTAAAGAGTGAAAAGATAATGCCAGGACTTGGGGGGAATACTGCGGCAAATATTGCTTCCTTCGGAGCCCTTGTATATCTAATCGGTGTCTCTGGGAATGATCCTGCAGCCGAAAGTCTGAGAAGAGAACTTGAAGCAATCGGCATAAAATCACATCTGATACAAGATACAAGCAGGAAGACCATCCACAAGACAAGGATTGTCGGAGGAAAACAGCAGATAGCACGCGTTGATTATGAAAGTGCAGAGGAGATAGGAAGAGAGATTGAGCAAAAAATCCTGAATGAAGCCCGTTTCCTGATAAGGGGAGTTGATGCTGTAGTTATCTCTGATTATGGAAAGGGCGTAATTACAAAAGACTTGGCCTCGAGTGTTATTGCTCTTTGCAAGGAAAATGGAAAGAAGGTAATCATAGATCCAAAGCCACAGCATCGGGAATTCTACAAAGGCGCTTTCCTGATCACACCAAATGATAAGGAAAGTTTTGAGATGCTCCAGGTAAAGGATGTCAGCGAGAGGGGCCTCAAACTTTCAAGGGAGTTGGAAACTAATGTGCTCATCACACTCGGAGAAAAGGGAATGGTGCTCTTTGAGCAGGGCAAAGAAAAGATTGAACTGCCGACGCTGGCCAAAGAGGTCTTTGATGTGAGTGGTGCAGGAGACACAGTTGTTGCTGCTCTTGCACTTGCACTCGGTTCAGGTGCTTCATTACCGGAAGCATGCATCATCGCAAATCATGCGGCAGGAATAGTTGTCGGAAAGATAGGCACAGCACAGGTCACAGAACGAGAGTTGGTGGATGAAATAAATAAAAAGAAGAGAAAAATCCTCCAGCGCGGCGAGATCGAAGGAATTGTTGCGCAGCTGAAGCAAAAAGGAAAGAAGGTTGGCTTCACTTCTGGCAGTTTTGACCTTGTTCATGCAGGCCATGTAGATTACCTAGAAAAAGCGAAGGAGTTTTGCGATATCCTAATTGTAGGAGTAAATTCAGACGCAAGCATAAAGCAGTACAAATCTCCCGACAGACCAATCGTCCCGGAAAAATGGAGAGCCAGGCTTATTGCCTCGCTCCAATCAGTGGATTACGTCTTTGTTTTCGATGAAACAAACAATAGCACTAACATAACTCTCTTAGAGCCAGACTTCTACATAAAGGCAGGAGACTGGGAAGGCAAGATGACCTCTGCACCGCTTGTTGAGAAATATGGCGGCAGAGTGGTGAACATTCCAATAACCGAAGAGATCAAGACAACACACATCATCAACAAGATAAAAGAGATCATGAAGAAAGAAGAGCTTCAAGGTGCAGAGATGGAGCAAGATATGCCCAGAGAAAAGCAGAGGGCGATCTTCCTCGATAGAGATGGGGTCATAAATGAGGATTTTGGATATGTCAGCGAACCAGAGAAATTCAAACTTCTTCCTGGAGTTCTTGAAGGTGTAAAGCAAATGCAGGATGCCGGCTATAAGATTGCTGTCGTAACAAATCAGACCGGAATTGGAATGGGCTATTACACCAAGGAAGATTTTTATAAAGTGAATCTGGAAATGTTCAAACACTTCTCCACAGCAGGAATCAAGATAGATAAGATATACTTCTGCCCCCACAGCCTGAGCGAAAAATGCGAATGCAGGAAGCCGAAAGCAGGCCTTCTCAAGAGAGCAGAGAAAGAGCTGAACCTAGACCTGAAAAAGAGCTGGATGATTGGAGATAAGGCTACTGATGTTCAGGCAGGCAAGACAGCAGGCTGCAGAACCATTCTTGTCGCAACAGGACATGGATTAAAGGAGAGAAGTGATGGTGGAGAGGATTTCTTTGTCGCAGATCTGATAGAGGCATCTAAGATAATTCAGA
>DUFK01000035.1:4970-20779 GCA_013331945.1 Nanobdellota archaeon | reverse complement strand
TGTGTGCGAGTAGATGATCCCCGCCGGCGTGAGATTGATGAAAAGCTCGTCAATGTCCGCGTTAATCTTTGCGAGCGCGAAATTGCTTTCAACAAAAGTTTCAAAGCTTGCGAATTTTGTCTCGAAGCCAGAAAGGTCTGCGGGCAATTGCTCAGATATAGTGACATTACGACCATTGATCGTTATTGATAGGTTAAGATGGGTTTTCACAAGGTCTGTTATGCTCTTCTGGATGCTCGCATCAAGGTTGATCACTCTGTCAAATGAGCCCCTTATTGCCAGATTCTCGCTTTGTTTCTGCTTCACCAATAGGCTTGAGAAGGCCAGAAGAGTTACAGCGAGCAGGACAAGGGTTAAAGTTAGTAAAACTCCCCTCTTCATCTTTCCTGTACTGAATCTCCATTCATTTTCCATTTTACTCTTTCCGAATACCTTAATCTGAATACCTTGATATCTTAATGCTTTAATGACTTAACACCTTAGTTCTGCCATATCCAGAATGTTGCCACTCCATTTGTCTGCGAAGAGGCATTGACAAAAATTCTTTTGCCGGAGATGACTGTCTTGTTTCCTGGAATCTGATCTCCGATCTCGAATGAGTTGAAATTCCCGCTCAAGTTTAGACGCATACCATATCTTGATGAATACTGCTGGGAAATTATCTGCTCTGTTCTTGCGTCGATGCTCGATGGATTAAGGCTTGCAAATTTGCCTTCGTAGTCAAGGATTGTTGCGATGTCATATCCTATCTTCTCTGTCTGGATGTCTGCTGGATTGTACCTCTTGCTGACATTGCTCAGTACCGCCAGTATCACAACTCCGACTATGAACGCACCTATGAGTGCATCTATCGTGAACATCTGCGCTCTTTTCTCTCCCGCTCTTCTTTTCTCGCCCATTATTCTTTTTTACATCCAAATTTTACTCAATTCCCCCACAAGTTGGGGCTGGTAGCACTCCACCGATTACACATCCCTGCGCGCATTGCTGCACCACACTCCAGCATGTTGGATAGGTTCCAGTGCACTCTTCCAGCGCACTTCCATCTCCAGCGCATCTCCTTGAACCGACTTGGCAGGTGCAGGCTGATGTTTCTCCCCTCCAGATCCGGACTTCAAGTCTCGCATTATCTATCCCATAAAATAAAACTCTTCTCAGTGAGATGACCTCTTTCCCGCCTACATTCTCCACGCTCCCATATCCTCCAATTGCGCTCCCGTCAAACTTCGTCAGATTAATGTAAAACTGGAACCCATTTAGGCCCGAAAGATTCTTCGCCTTCTCATAGTCTACATAGAATCGGAGTGCGTTGAATTTTCCTGGTTCGATATAGCCTTGATGCCTTTCCAATCCCATTATCTGTACATTCGAGTAATTCCAATCTTTCGGCTTTCCTTCTGAGAGCAGGATATCTGTGAATGTGAATGCTTTTTCATGCAGGTCTTCCCTGGCGATATTTTCCTGAAGTCTCGCAGAGTAGAAACTGAAAAAAGAGAATATAGCTATCAGCGCGACAAAAAGAATCGAGAATGCTATCATCATATCTATGACTTGTGACTGGCCCTTTTTTTTCATGTTTCTTTCCCTCTTCTCATTTCTCTCGCATATCGTTCCATGTCCCCGCGCTCCCAGCCCCGGGCTCTGTGCTCCGTGCCCCGAGCCCTGAGCCATCCTAACAGCTCTGCCCTATCGATACGTAGCTCTCGCATGCCACAACTTCAACACTTTTCCTACCAGAGCTTATTGAGATGCTTCCTTGCACCTGGCTTTTTGCCCTTGCAAATATATCCGCCTCATTTCCGTATATTGATATAGTGAGCATTATCTTTCTCTCTTCAATCTCCTGGCATGTTCCTGGGCAGCCAATCTCCACTTGGACGACTCCTTCGGGCACATTTACCTCCACGAGCTTTCTGCTCCCTGGCCCCAGAGCGTAAACTTCATCTGCCGCAATAGCAAGAGTCCTTACAGCATCCTCTGCAGAATTCTGTATCGTGCTTGTCTGTATCTCCTTCAGGGAGTAATAAGCTACCGGAATCAGGACTAACAGCACGAGCCCGACAATCATCATGTACTCTATAGCCACCTGCCCTCTTTTCATTTCTCTCTCTCTCGATCCTTTCTTCGGAAAAAAGGCAAGGGCAATTTTTAAACCTTGCCAACTGATTTTTCTCTTCCCTCCAAGAGGCTCATAGTTAAGTTTTTAAATGGTCTGCTTATTGTAGTATTAATATCAACAAGATTAGCAATAAAAAGAGGTAAAAATGGAAACGAGAAAAAAAGCTCAAGCAGCAATGGAGTTTTTGATGACTTACGGCTGGGCTATCCTTGTTGTGCTGATTGCCATAGGGGCGTTGGCATACTTTGGAGTGCTTAACCCAGACAAGTTCTTGCCCGAGAAGTGTGTGATTGCTACCGGAAGCGGATTGTTCTGTGATGACTATTCTGCTACGGCGTCGGATGATGACATAACTTTTAGACTCAAGAATTTGTTAACCGAGCAAGTAACTGTTACCTACATTGACCTTAATGCGACGGGAATAGCATGTGATCCAGATACGTCATTCACTACAGCTACCATCCCTTCGGATGGGACAACAGACTTTGACTACGAAGGATGCACAACCGATATCAAGGCTGGCGACAAGATTAAAGGTGACGTACTAATTATATACAATACTGGTGGTACAACCCCTCTTGCAAAGACAGCTACGGGAACATTCGTAACATCAGCTCAGTAAGCATAGCTTGAGATAAAGGACAAGGAAGATTTATTTATTTTTTATTTTTAATTATATTAAAGAGCCAAGATGAAAAGCAAAATTGCACAAGCATCACTCGAGTTCTTGATGACCTATGGTTGGGTCATCTTTGTAGTTCTTGGCATCATTGCTGCTTTCTCCTTTATCGGAGTGCTGAAGCCAGAGACTTTTGTCACAGAAAGATGCCTCCTAGCTCCCCCTTTATTCTGCGAAGATACTCATTTTAATGCCCTAACTGGGGATGTGACCCTGAGAGTAAGAAATAGCCTTCGTGAGGGGATAAATGTGAATGAGCTTGGTTTGAGCGGGGAGGAAAGCTGTTACATTCTTCTCCCTAATCCAGATGAGAGAAATATTGTCTCTGATGGGCAGAGGGATTTTGTGCTTGATTGTGATTTCGATCCGAACACGAATGTCAAGAGTGCGTTGGAGCTGCATTATGCTGAGGATGGAGCTCCAGAGGGATTGGACAAGGTTTCTAGGGGTGAAGTATTCGGGAAAGTCTCCTAAAACAGAAAGCTTTTTAAAGATTAATGAAATACTTCTTGTACAACCTCGAAAGAAAATGGCTGAAAAACAGAATTTCAACATAGTCTTCATCGGACACGTTGACCACGGAAAAAGCACAGCTATAGGAAGGCTGCTCTACGATAGCGGCAGGCTTTCAGAGCCAGAGCTGAAGAAGGTGAAGGACGAGGCTGAAAAGCTCGGGAAGAAGGGATTTGAATTCGCATTCGTCATGGATCACTTGAAAGAGGAAAGAGAGAGGGGAGTCACGATTGATCTGGCATACAAGAAGTTCCCAACCAACAAATTCAATGTCACAATCATAGATGCTCCAGGACACAGAGACTTCGTAAAGAATATGATTACTGGAACATCTCAGGCTGATGCAGCAATCCTTGTCGTTGCAGCTCCTGATGGAGTAATGGCACAGACAAAAGAGCACGTGTGGCTCTGCAGGACAATGGGAGTAAACCAGCTTGCAATCCTTGTCAATAAGATGGATGTTCTTAATTTCGAAGAGGCTAAGTTCAAGAAGGTCGTTGAGGAAATGTCTGCCCTGCTTAAGCAGGCTGGCTATGTCCCTGATAAGATAAAGTTCATTCCAGCTTCTGCATACAATGGAGATAACATTGCAAAGAGAAGCGAGAAGATGAAGTGGTACACAGGGCCTACATTGATGGAGGTCTTTGATACGTTCGAGATTCCAAAGCCACCAATCGACTTGCCATTGAGGATGCCTATCCAGGACGTTTACGAGATTACTGGAGTAGGAACTGTTCCTGTAGGAAAAATTGAGACAGGGATAATGAAAATAGGTGATAAGGTCATAATTCTGCCTGCAAGAAGCGGAAAGGGAATCGGTGGAGAAATCAGGACAATTGAGATGCACCATGAAACCTTGCAGCAGGCACAGGCTGGTGATAATGTCGGAATAAGCGTCAGAGGAGTTGGAAAGAAAGACATTGCAAGAGGAGATATAATCTCAAGCGCTGCTCATCCACCAAAGATTGTACAGGAATTCACTGCTAAGATCGCTGTAATCAACCACCCAACTGTCATCGCAAAAGGATACACGCCTGTATTCCACGTTCACACAGCTCAGATTCCATGCAGAATCGAGGAACTGATAAAGAAGCTCGATCCTAAGACTGGAGGAACTTTACAAGCTAATCCAGACTTCCTGAAGAACGGGGATGTCGCTGAAGTGAAAGTTGTGCCTTTGAAGCCAATGATCATAGAGAAGCAGTCTGTAAATCCTCATTTGAGCGGATTTGCAATCAGAGATGCAGGACAGACAGTAGCTGCTGGTGTGTGCATTGATCTTGTGGCGAAGGCGTAAGAAGGACCTTTTTTCTTTTCTTGCATCTTTTTGATTTTATTTTCCAAACAATAAAATGCCGATCGAAGGAGTTATTCTTGAGCATAGTGGAATTGCGCATAGGGATCCTAGGGGGGCACTTTCTGGTATCTTCAACAGTGATCTTGGCGACTTCTGTGTGAGGCACATTGATGTGAAAGATGATGTTCCTGAAGATGCGTGGCTCGGTGGACATTACCATCCTTATAGGGAGCTTCATTATGTCATCTCGGGAGAGGCGACTTTCGAATTAGAGGATAAGGGAAGCAAGGAAAGAGAGACCTATTGTCTGAATCCAAGGTGCAGGCTTCTTATTCCAGCATTTGTTGCGCACAGAGCGCGTGTTCGTGCAGGAACAATCCTTCTGAGCTGCGCTGAATCTGTATACTCTTCAGCAGAGCTGAATGATCATAAGTATGAGTTCTGAGCTTACGCTAAGGACACTAGTAAAAAATTCTTAAAAAAATTCTGAAGAACTATTACTTTCTTATCTGGACAATCCTTTCCAGCGAGACGTTCTTTACTAAACTCTGGCTTCTTATGGCTGCGATCCGGTCTTGCACTCTTTCCTCTGCAACATCATAGTTGTCTGCTTTGACCTGGATTTTCTTTCTCTCACTGCCTTTGTTGGAGTATCCATTTCCATTGTCGTATGATACGTGGCATGTAGCTTCATACCACTTCATCACATATTTTGCCATCCCGAATTTTTCGGGTTTTTGGTTTATATACTTTTCTTTTTCCCCGCTCCGTGCCCTGTGCTGCCTGACCAAAATCTTATTAATCCTTCTCTCTTACTCTCCATTTGAAAAATGACACTTGAGAATGTTGTTTACGGAAAGACACTGCAGGGGCTCTACGAGGTTTTTTCTGATGAGACTATGTGCTATCTCCTGAAGAATGCCGGGAATGTAGATTGGACTGGGCTGGAGGAGATGTATAATGAGTCGACAGAGGAGCAGGATCCTGTAAAATTCTGGTTTGATACCAATGAGAAACTTGGAATAGACCTTCATGCTCAAGTGATCACGGCGGGATTATTGTTGTCTGCTATGGGATATTTTGCTGATGCTGATACTCGTGATAAGCAGGCGAAGGCAGTTGAATCGGCATTCGGGGATTTTATAGCTCCATTGACCTCTCGTTATAACTCCTTTATGGAGCTTTGTGAGAAGCGAGAAGAATTACGTGCAGTTGGAAAAGATATGAGATGGATTGACCTTGCACAAATGGTAGAAGAAGCTGTTTTTAATGGAGAAGGATTAAAGAGAAAACGGTTTGATGAGCTGATCGATGGCAAATCAAAATTTGATAACCTTCCAGCTCTCTCTCCCTTCAATGAAAATATCAGAAACGCGCTTTTTGGTGCGGGAGACATCTATGAATCTGAAATTATTTCTGATAAAGGATTTGGGTTCAAGGGTGTGGAATTCCGCAATCAGTACTTCAAGAAAGAGCAGTGATTATTCTGGAAGCACAAATGCAATAAAAAAGTAAAAGTTATGGGTGATTACTACAGCATCGGACTTTGGTGTGGTGAATGTGGGGTTATGTTAGAGCCAGAACAGATTAACCTCCCCCGGGAATTGTTTCTGGGTTAAATGTTTGGATTGGAAGATTGAATGCAACTGTTGGCGATGAAAATAAGATAGTTGTTCCACGAGGTTTTGATAAAACTGGTTTGGCAATTACAAAAAAGATTAAGGAATCCATAGGCGATAAGTATGAAGTATTTTACTTCCCATTCAAATAGCGTCTCATAATATTTATTAATCTGCCTTGTGCCAGTTATCTATGTTCCGCGTCTTTCGTTCTGACTGGTATGACCAAAAAGTACAAAAACTTGACAAGAGTGAACAGCAGATTATAAGTAAATTTGAACAAAGATTGAAGGAGCAACCCTACTCCGGCAAGCCTCTCGGCTACAAATTCTTTAGAGAAATGAGGTTCGGCAATAAGCGCTTGCTGTTTCTTGTCTATGATGAGCATTCCTCTATATTCTTAGTAACAATAACAGATAAAAAAGCTCAACAACACGAGATAGACCTAATAAAAACCAATTTAGATGTTTATAAAGATGCATTAGAAAAACTAGTGAAAGACCTTAAACTTCCTTAACCTTTCCTTGTAAGATATCTTTTATCCCTCTCGCTATATCTTGAAGAAGCTCTTGGTCAACTTTCCTGAATTTTTTAAGCTCGTCGTATTCTCTCTTACTTATTTTCACCATCTCTTGTTCCATGAAGATAATATCGCATATTTGCTTATATACTTTTCTTTCAGCACAACAATCCTTATTAATTCTCCCCCCTTACTTCCAATCTGAAAAATGGCACTTGAAAATGTTGTTTACGGAAAGACACTGCAGAAGTTTTACGAGCTCTTTTCCGATAAGACCATTCACTATCTCCTGAAGAACGCTGAGAATGTAGATTGGCGGAAGCTGGGAGATGTGTATGATGTGTGGTCCGAATGTCCTGATCCGATAAGAGGATGGTTTGATGAAATTGAGAGATTAAAAAAAGAGAACGAAGAATCGCCGTCAGAAGCGCATTTGATGGAGTATTGCAATATCGTGGAGGATATATCCTCTTTGCTGTGTGCTATGGGTTATCATAGCGGTAAACCCGAAAAAGTGAAAGAAGAGATCGAATTTGCAATTGAAAACTTTGACAAGCCCCTGACTTCTGATTATATTTCATTCATGCAGCTCTGCGAGGAGAGGGAAGACTTAAGAGTTATTGGAGAAAATTTAAGATGGATGCCACTTTTAGAGGAAGTGAATTCAGCAATTCTTGTCGGTGAAGGTTTGAAGAGGAGAAAATTCGACAAAATGGTGGGTGAAAGGACAATAGATGTCGCACTTCCAAAAACAGCAAGATTTCTTGATGTGCTTTTTGGGGCAGGACATGAATATGAGGAAGAGATACTGAAGGATAAGGAATTCGGGTTCCTGTATGCAGAGTTCCGCAATCAGTATTTTAAAAAAGAATTATAGCTGATTCTCATCTAGCACAGCAATCCTTATTAATTCCCCCCGCTTTCTGGAATTTGCATGGAGAAAAGGATTTTTGAGGTAAAGGATAAAACGGAAAGAGTAATCTATTTGACGAATGAGAGATGGAGCCATATTAGAAAAAGACATCCAGAAGTCAATGATCTCGAATTGCTAAAAGAAACTCTTGGAAAGCCCGATAAGATAACAGACTATAGTTTTGATGAAAATGTAAGGTACTACTATAAAGACTACAAAAACAAAGAGCCTCCAAATAGATACCTCCAGATTGTAGTTAAGTATTTAAATAATCACGGATTTATTATAACAGCCCAGTTTAAGAAGCACGTAAAATGAGCCAAACAAGCACATACAACATCTATTACGATACCGAGGGGGATTTCTTAGAAATATCTTTAGGTGAGCCTTCAGTGTGTTATGCTGAAGAGCCAGAAGAGGGTGTTTTCATCAGAAAAGATGAAAAGACGGGCGAGATTAAGAGCATAGGGATATTAAGTTTCAAAAAAAGAACGCAAATCCTCAAAAAGTTATTGCAAGAAACTCACATAAACTTGCCACTTGAAATATCAGTTTAGACTTTACACAAGCACAGCAATCCTTATTAATTCCTCCCACTTTCTTGAGTGATGTTCCGCGGAAAAGCACGTTATCTTGAAAAGCTGACCTCACAGCTCCAATTCAAAAGTGTTGAGGTCGGCCAGGAAATGGAAGGCTCTAGTCCTCCAAGCGTCTTTGTAGGCAGGGCAGGATATCCTAAGGTGTATGTGGGGCCAATGATGTCTCTTCAGGAAGAGAGTGCACTGCTGGACTTGCCAGAGGCATGGATTGATTCTGTCAAGAGCAACTCAGAGATTGTGAATTTCAGAATGCAGCTTGTGCGGGGCAAGCAGCTTACAGGCATCAAGGAAGAGAATTCTTTTGTGGAAAAGATGCGCGATATAGCTCTTGCGAAGAATTCAGTGCATGTCGATGCTGAGTTTGAGAAAAAGCCTCGGGGAACTTTTTTCCATGAGGATATGCAGCCCTTCGGTCCAAGTGCTGCCCTGAAGAATCTGGAGACAGAGAATGCAAGATATGATCCTCTTCTTGAGAAAGCCTATTATGATACCGACCTCAAGGCAAGGGACGCAATCCTTTCCCTGAATGATAAAGGCATTTTGTTTTCGAAGATTCAGAAAGCACTAAGCGTCGGCGCCTTTGGCAGAAAAAGAGCACGCAGGCTTGTGCCTACGCGATGGAGTATCACCGCTGCTGATTCCACACTCTCAGATGCCTCCATTGAGGAGCTGAAGCATAATCCGATCATTGATACCTTTCGTGTTTATGAATTCGCCTCAATGAAGAATTATTTCTCAATCCTGCTCATGCCTACGCCATGGCAATATGAATTTATCGAGGCATTCATTCGTGTCCTGAGCGATGAGATAATGATATTCTCTGACTTTGAGACTCATTTCACGAAAAAAGAATATGCGAGTATCGGTGGATGCTATTATTCAGCACGGCTTGGAATTTCAGAGGCTCTTGAACGAGAAGGGAAGCAGGCAGGTGCTGTAATCTTCCGCGAATCCTATCCGGGTTACATTCCTCTTGGAGTGTGGAATGTGAGGGAAAATGTGAGAAAGGCGATGTTGCAACAACCTTTGGAGTTCTCTTCGATGAATGGGGCGCTTGCGCACATGAACAGGAAGCTCTATCTTCCTCTTCACAGGTGGCTTCGCCAGAGCCAAATCCTGAAGAGGACAAGGCAGCAGAAAGCTCTCGCTTCTTTCGGATAGGTTTTTATAATTTTCCTGCCAAAAATCCCTATGAGAGCTAAAACCAAACCCTCTGAAAAATCCCTAACCCATCCTTACTTTGGGAAGATAAACCTGTACCATAATGGTGCCTATACTCCTAGTGTTCTGGAATCTATCCAGACAACTGCTTTCTATTACGCGCTTGTCGATACTGAAAATGCTGTAACTGTGGATAATGGATCGAGATATAACAAATCACAAAGCATCTCCACTCTTTCTTCTACGCATAAAGTAGGGCAAGGTGGCGAAGATGAAACGATTTCTCTATCCTTAGTCGAGATATTTGTGAATATAACTAGAGACTACAGTTCTGAAATGTATGCAGATGATTTCAAAGTCAAATTCAGGGATGGAAAGGTTGTGATCAACTGCGATGACACGCCGATAGTGATGAAGGATGACAAAGCCCTTTCTCTTCTTAGGCATGCGGGAAGGAAAGTATCAGGCAAGCCTCTTGATGAATTGCTTCATGAGCTCGCGGGCCGATGGGAGAAAGGGGAGAAGGTATCTTTAGATTAATGCATAATGGGCATCCGAGCCTTACCTCATGCGCCTTCCTGGGCCAGAATTTCCATAACCTTTTTATACTCCTATTTCGCTTAAATCATTACTTTTTATTCGGGAGGCCTTTAGGAAGTATTAGGTAAAATGCCAAAGACAAGGATTAAGCTGACAGCTGTAGACATAGGGAACCTGAACTCTCTATGTGGGGAGATAAAGGAGATAGCTCGCGCATCTGGCGCTGTCATAAGGGGTCCGATTCCTTTGCCGACCAAGAAGCTCAAAATAACCACGAGGAAAAGCCCATGCGGAGATGGCAAAGCAACTTTCGACAGGTTTGAGATGCGCATCCATAAGAGAATCATTGATCTTCCCCGTGATGAGAAAGTCTTGAGGCAAGTCATGAGGGTATTTGTTCCAAAAGATGTGAACATGGAAATAGAGATGATTGATTAGCACTTTCTTTGCGAAAGAACCTGCACTAAGAAAAGTTCTTCACCAAAGAAACCCTCGGGAAAGAAACTCTCCACCAAGAATCCAAGAAGCCCAAAAGAAAGCAAAAGGTTTAAATTTCTTTACTCTATTAGATTTCAAGAAAAAAGATGGTAACAAAAATACAACTTTTGAGGATGAGCGAAAGAGAACTTGATGCTCTGATGAAGCAGTTAAACATATCTACCCTTAGGAATCCACTCTCGAGGGATGAGAAGATTGCTCTTATCCAACTGCATGGCGACAGAGCTGACGAGTTTCTCTCTGGTGAGAGCAACGCCCCGATTATGTAATCCTCTTGATTCAGAAGATTTTTAATACATTACTTCTTGCTACTTCTGGAAATGATGCCGAGGTGGCCCAGTGGTACGGCGCAAGCCTGGAATGCACTTTCTTTTTAAGAAAAAGAACCTGCACTAAGAAAAAGCTCCTGCAAGCTTGTTTCCTAACGGATCCCCGGGTTCGAATCCCGGCCTCGGCGTTTCGCAAGAAGCGCTACGCGCTTCTGCGCGCCGGAATCTATGATCCGTGCGTTCCGAAAAGAAAAGAGAAAAATGAAAAAGAAATACCTCCTTATTGCACTTATCTTGCTTGTTCTAATGGTCTTTGTTCTTGCGAATTATTTAGTGAATTCAAGGCAGGAATCACAGAACACTAGAACCATTACTTTGGGAAAGGGGGACAAGGAGCTCAAAGTAGAAATCGCAGATGAGCCCTACGAACACGCACGCGGCCTTATGTTCCGCGAATCAATGAAGGATGATGAAGGAATGCTCTTCATCTTTTCCGATTCTGAGTATAGGACTTTCTGGATGAAGAATACGTTGATTCCCCTCGATATTATCTTCATTGATGGGGATTCGCAAATTGTAGACATCACAACCATGCAGCCCTGCGAGAAAGAACCTTGTGAGACCTATACTTCGTCTGGGCCAGCAAAGTATGTTCTGGAAGTGAATGCAGGCTTTGCTGAAAAGAATGGATTGAAGGCAGGAGATTCAGTATTCTAAAAGAGGGGAGATAAAGGGATTATCGATGATAAGCTTGGTGAATAAACTATGGATGCGTATTCTGGATACCTAAAAAGCACCCAGATCAGCGTGCCGAAATTCGTGCCTCTCTCTTCAAGTCGACTCCATGCTCCCTCAAGGCCCTGATATGAGCCATCATTAAGCTGTTCACAGAAGTCAACATCCTGACAAGCACTCTTCTTTCAGCGATAAGTGTCGCCAGAGCTCCTTTATGGAAGGCAATCTTTTCTTTATTGCTTGCAGACCTCATTTTTTGTCCTCTTAGAAGGACTATTTTGCAAGGCGCTTTTATATATAAAGGTTTCTAGAGGGGATTTTGGAAATAAACGGCGTTAAGGTCAAAACTCGACGATAGTCACTAGATTCCCCTTTATGTCTCCTTGCGCATCATTGTAGTAAATTTCCGGAAATTTGTCTTTTTCAGGAACATTCACCAGCATCCTAAACTCAGAATCTTTATCTCCCCAATCCAAGTCGATGCTTCCGTAGGGGCCTTGAGTGACTTGCGGATCCCCTACCTCACGCCCCCTTTCCTTTAGGATAAGCTCTTTTACCTTTGGGATATAGGCAAGAGCCTTGTCAATCGTCTCCTTCTTATATCCGGGGCTTCCCTCTCCATCCCAATCACCCTTTAGAGATAGGATGAATTCTATCTGCTCTTCAAGTGTTTGTGCCGTCTCTGCCATCCTAGCGTCACTTCATCCTGAAGAAAAGAAGAGAGAAAATCTTATTTCCAGACGCAGAAAACTGTGAGCTTTAGCTCACAGATGAATGCGTTCCTCCCCGCATAAACTTTTTCTTTTGCATTTGTTTGTGTGCCCTATCCCCCACCTCTAAAGCGGAAGGAAACCGCACCCTTTAGGGTGCGGAGGATGTCATATTCTTATCGTAATCCATCTAACTTCTTCACCAATTTCTCATAAACTATCTTCTTTTTCTCCTTAGACAAAGAAAAGAGAACTTTCTCGACCATAAGCCTAGAAATAGTAAAGATGTAATTTAATTTGATAACGCTATCCTTAACAGCTCCCTCTTTTTTGGTTAATGGAACACCTTCCATCTCAACATTACTTGTAACACCAGCTACAACAATATTGCCGAATTCTTCAAATAGAACTAAAGCCGGTCTTTTTTTGACTTCAAAAGTATCTGCGAATTGAACTGTTGCAAGAATGATATCTCCAGCTTTAGGCATATTCCCAAACCTCGTCTGCTTTATTGCCCCACAATTCTTTCATTTTGGATTGCTGGATCTTATGGAGAAATTCATCATATTGATTCTTCTTTTTTACGCTCTTAAACACTTCTGCCATCCTTAGGATAAGTTCGTTGTAGGTTTGCCTCGGATGCTCTCTAATCTCTTTAAGAAGATTTACAATTTTTTTATCCAGCTGGATGGTTGTAGATTCCATTATATATCAATTATAGTCAATATATAATCCGTTATATAAACCTTTAGGTTTCCCCTAAGATCCCCTTAATCTAAAGAAAATAAACCATATCAGCAGCAAGGCAAGCATAATAACAAGCCATATCCAGAACATGCCGGGAGAGGAAAAGAAACCGAATGGGATTGGACCTATGAATCCCCCCGCTGCTACATCTATCTTTCCTCCCCCTTTACCGCCTGGGCCGGTGAAAGAGGAAATGAGGATGAAAATGATCCCTAGGAAAAGCAAAATCATACCGATTGCAAGAATTGGAGATGCCATTTTTTGTTTCTTCACCATCGTTCCTTTTCTAGTTTTCGCATACTTTTGGATTAAACCTTTTTAGAAAAAGGTTTAAATTTCATGCACGCTCAGCTCGCTCGAACCAGCTGCGATATCATCCTTATACTTCCATTTGGCATGACCGAAATGAATCACATGCTCTATCTTCGGATTAAGGCATTCCAATCCTGTAGGCAAGTCGCAGGCACCGAATGTAGGCCCTATCCAAAGAACGCACTTAGCTTCTGTCTCTGCTTCGATAATCTCTGCGATGTCCATAGACTTGGATGCAAGCCCTCGTGGAAATTGAATGCACACAACTTTTGCTTGTTCTTGTTTTACGAAGGTGATAACCTTGTCCAGCTCAAGCTCATACTGGCTCTCGATCCCTAGCTCGCGTCGAGGCCTCGCTTGCTTTTCTGGCACTGCTCCCTTTGTCATCTTTCTTTGGACCGTGTTGGATATTTATATCTTTTTGTGGATTTAAAGAAAAGACTTATATATGGCTTATTTTTCTGTATGGCATGAAAAAAGAGCAGGGGATATTTACCTCAAATCCTGAGAAAGCGGCTTCGAGGGTAGCAATAAATGGGGTTATGCTTGGTAGTATATTTGTTATGCTAGCAGTCGTTTTTTTGGAGCATGATAACTTCCATCCTATGGCGATTACTCAATTAGTCTTATCCATCCCATTTCTATTCGTCTCATCTTTGGCATATGCTAAGATCGGCTATTGGAAAGATACAAAACACTGGGATTCGTTCGGGTATTTTACCAACACTTTTGGGAACTTTTTTGTAATCAATGCTATTGGATTAATCTCTTCTGGAGTTTCTAGGGTTCTCGCTTTTTCGTACTTTGCATTAATAATCTTATTATTGCTGATCTATTCGTATATCAACATCTCTTACACCAGATCTTATGTTAGTAAATCTTTCAAATTCTTGCTTTCCTTAGCCATCATCTTTTTTGGAGGGATACTCCCACTTCTTCGATAATTTTGTAATCAACTACCATGGAAAAGAAAAATAAGTCAGAAAAGGTCTACACTCTTCTCAAGAAAGTCCCAAAGGGAAAAGTCACAACATATAAGGCTCTTGCAAGAGCATGCGGACTGCATCCGCGCGAGGTAGGAAGAATCCTCTCCAAAAATCCCTATGCACCTCAAGTTCCCTGCCACCGCGTTGTGCGTACGGATGGAAGTATCGGCGGCTATACTTGGAAAGGAAAACAGGCTCCTGGAAGGAAAGCGGAGATGCTGAAGCGAGAAGGAGTGGAGTTCTTACGTGGAAGGGTTGTAAAAGCCAACTTATTTAAATTTTAGTTTTCTTTGCGCTTTAACTAAGGGTGTATAAAATGAGAGTCAGCATCATCGGAACAGGTTATGTCGGAAGTGTGCTTGGAGCAGGCTTAGCAAAGCTTGGGCACGATGTGCTACTCGTGGACATCATTCAGGCGAAGGTAGATCTGATTAATCAGGGCAAGTCTCCGATATATGAAAGGGGCCTTCAAGAGCTCATCGCTGAAAACCGAGAGAGGATCAAGGCCACTACAAACATCCAGGAAGCAATCCTTGGCACAGAAATTACATTCATCTGTGTCGGAACTCCAAGCAGAAAAGATGGCTCTATGAGCCTTGCTCAGGTTGAGAGCGCATGCTCGGGCATTGCCTCAGCACTTGCAAGAAAGCAGCAGAAACATTACATTGTGATAAAATCAACCGTGCTTCCGGGAACTTCGGAGCATTGCATAAAGCTGATAAGTGATATCTCTGGGAAAAAGTTCCCTTCTGACTTCTCTCTTGCATTCAATCCCGAGTTCCTGCGGGAAGGAAGCGCGGTGCATGATTTCTTCAACCAAGATAGGATTGTGATTGGGACTACTGATCGCGAGATTGCTGAAAAGGTAAAAGAGCTGTACAAGGAGATTAAGGCACCAATCCTTGAGACGAAGTTTGGGGAAGCAGAGATGATAAAATATACCAACAACTCTTTCCTCGCCACAAAGATCTCTTTCATTAATGAGATAGGGAATATCTGCAAGAAGCTTGGGATAGATTCAAATGTTGTTGCACGCGGAATCGGGATGGACTTCAGGATAGGACCTCATTTCCTGAAGAGCGGGCTTGGTTTTGGCGGCTCATGTTTCCCAAAAGATGTTTCTGCTGTAGTGCACAAGGCGACTGAAAAAGGATACAATCCGCGCCTGTTGCGTGCAGTGCTTGATGTGAACAGGGAGCAGCCACTTAAGTTTATGGAAATCTTGGAAAAAAGAGCAGGTAACTTGCAAGGCAAGAAGATTGCAGTCCTTGGGTTGACATTCAAGGCAGGAACAGATGATGTGCGAGAGAGTCCGAGCTTTCAGGTGCTGAAGGAACTACTTTTAGAGCAGGCAGAGATTTATGCATACGATCCAGTTGCTCTCGAAAGCGTGAAGAAAATATTCCCCTACATACATTACTCGAGCAGTGCACAGGAAGCTGTGGCTAGTGCTGATATTACTCTAATTTTGACCGAATGGCCAGAGTTTTTGAAGGTAGATTATGGCGAGAAATTAGTTATTGATGGAAAGAACCTTTTTGATTCTGAAAATGCGGCAAGGAGACCGAAGAATTATGAGGGGATTTGTTGGT
>DUFK01000035.1:0-4946 GCA_013331945.1 Nanobdellota archaeon | reverse complement strand
GATCCAGAGTGAATTGGCAGATATAAAATACCATCTCAGGTCCCCCCGGAAATCCTATCGGGGTACTGGCAAAGTGAATAAATACTCGGGCCGGGGAAAGGAAAAGGGGAAGGAAGAATAAGGAAGATGAAAAAAAGAATTCTCGTTACAGGAGGAGCAGGCTTCATCGGCTCGCATCTGGTTGAGAGCTTGCTTTCTGATGGGGCGCAAGTGATATGTATGGATGATCTAAGTACAGCAAATCCTGTGAATACTAAACATCTACATTCTGATGGGAATTTCCGCTTCATCAAGCATGATGCCATTCGCCCATTTTCCATCTCTCGAAAAGTGGATGAGATTTATCATCTAGCTTCCCCCGCCTCTCCAAAAGCATATCAGGAAATGCCTATCAAGACTCTCTTTTCAAATTCCATTGGCCTGCACAATTCTCTGAATCTTGCGCGCAAACATAATGCAAAGCTGCTCTATACCTCAACAAGTGAAGTATATGGGGATCCAAAGATATCCCCGCAGCATGAAGGGTATTATGGATATGTAAATCCTATCGGCCCGCGCAGCTGCTACGATGAGAGCAAGCGTTTCGGTGAGAGCTTGCTTGTGAATTTCTCCCGAACATTTAAGGTAGATGCGAAAATCGTGCGCATCTTCAATACTTACGGCCCCCAGATGAAGATTGATGACGGAAGAGCTGTCCCGAACTTTATCTATCAAAGCTTGAAGGGAGAAGATATCACGATCTATGGAAACGGAAATCAGACAAGAAGCTTCTGCTACATCTCTGACATGGTCTCTGCCTTGAAGAGCATGATGGCCTCCAATATTGTTGCAGAGCCAATCAACATAGGGAATCCAAAGGAATACTGCAGTATCCTACAGCTCGCACAGAAGATAAAAAAAATCACTGGCTCTAAGTCGAGAATAATCCATGGCAAGATGCCGAAGGATGACCCGATAAAGAGAAAGCCTGATATCACCAGGGCCCGCAAGCTCTTGAAATGGCAACCGAAGGTAAATCTTGATAAAGGGCTAGGGCTTACAATAGATTGGTTCAGGGAACACCTGAAAGAGTACCACCACTAATCTTTTTAGAAAAAGTGCTCAAAAAGCAAAGCTTTTTGGCATGCCGGAATGCAGGGCATTCCGAGCACTTATGCAAAAAGACTGCACCAGGAAGAAAATTCAGGAAGGGGGAAAGAAAAAATGAAAGCGATAATCCTTGCAGCAGGTTATGGAACAAGGCTGCATCCGATTACCCTGAACAAGCCAAAGGCCTTCGTCGAAGTGAACGGAAAGCCGATAATTGATTTTATTATCGAAGGAGTGGACTCAGTGAAAGAAATAGATAAGATAGTGATTGTCACAAATAGCAAATTCTCCCTTCTCTTTGAAGAATGGAGGGTAAGTGCGCCAACGGCAAAGGAAATCGCTGTTGTGGATGATGGCACAAGCAGTAATGAAGAAAGGCTGGGGGCTCTTGGTGATTTGCTCTTCGCGCTTGAGCAGGAAAATGTGGATGATGATCTCCTCATCATATCTTCTGACAATCTTTTTGATTTTGATCTGCGCACGATTGCGCACAATCCACACAAGGATGATCTGATCGGCGTGTATGAGATAGATACAGATGAGATCAAAAAGTACGGGGTTGCAGTCCTGGACAAGGAAGGAAAGGTTCTGGAGCTTCAGGAAAAGCCTTCGCATCCGAAATCACACTTCGCATCCATTGGCATTTACTTGTTCCGCAAGGAGACGATCCCCCTGATGTACCGATACAAGAAAGAGGGGGGAAAGATGGAAGGGCCCGGATACTTCTTGGAATGGCTTCCAGTGCACAAACCTGTCTTCGCGCACATCTTCAATGGAAGGTGGTTTGATATCGGCAGTCTTGAGGTGCTGGAGCGGGCGAAGAAGGAATTTTCCTAGAATTTAGAAAGATTTAAAGATTTTTCTCTTTATAGATTAGTTATGG
Organism: Nanobdellota archaeon; assembly: GCA_013331945.1. Classification (GTDB taxonomy): domain Archaea; phylum Nanobdellota; class Nanobdellia; order Pacearchaeales; family UBA12030; genus UBA12030; species UBA12030 sp10106u. The sequence continues at coordinate 2,974 of DUFK01000035.1, read as the reverse complement.
CAAGGGAATATTCAAAATTAGCTGCATTAGCTCTTGGTAGTGCAGCTCTAATGAATTTATACGGATGTAACCAAAATCCTCGAGTTGAAAGGATGCAAAATCAGCAAGGCTCCTTTAAAATAACCCATTCTGTAGAAAGAGACAACATAAATTTTAAGAATGAATATGCAAATGACCCCAATAAGGTCATGTGGATATACTGCCTTAGTGATATGGGAAATATAGTCTTAACAAGCCCAGTTGTAGGAAAAGTTACTTCTTCGAATAAAAGACTAGAACCAAAAACTCTTTCAGATGAGAGCAGCATCGAATTCACTATCGAAGGTGATAGGTTGAATACTGATGAGGTGATGGGAGCAGACGGAACTTATGGTGAATCCGATCAATATGTATACTGGAAAACACCTGAAAAACAATATTTCCAATGGAGCGGTTCATACATCTTAAGTAGCGCTCCTTTAAAACTTGAGAGACCTATTTTGAATGTCAGGGACATAGATTATACCGAGCTCCAGAGGGGTAGAATAGCCGAACAGGCTCTAAAAGAAGGCAAGAAAGTTAAAAATAATCTCGAAATCTTAACAAAATGAGCGGAAAAACATTTGCAGCAGGATGTGCAGTAGGGCTAGCATTAGTTGTCGGAGTGCCATCGTGCTTAGTTTACAATCACCTGTCCTCGAGAAGTGAAAAGACAAGAGATATAGGAACAGCAGATTACGTTCTTGAAAATTATAGATGGTTTAAGGGCCAAGAGGCCGATATCGGACAAGTGAATGCACAAATAAGTTCAATGAAGGTCGAGATATCAGATTACGTTAAAGATTTCAAAGGATCGCCAAGAGCTGAATGGCCTTTTGACGCAAGAGAAGAGTTGGCCAGGAAAGAGTCTGTTCTTAGGGGATATATGTCTCAATATAACATGCTTGCTGGCGATTACAACGAAAGAGTTTCCGATGTAACTCGTGGATGGACTAGGTGGAAAGGCAAAGACGCTCCTGATGAATTAGAGTCATACATTAAGACTTACGATAAAAAGTAGTCAAAATTCTACTTCTAATTTAATCTATTACTACTAATTTAGAACTTAATAGTGCGAAGAAAGAACTCTCTTGAATCACTTTATCTCATATGTTACATCGTAACCACTTGGCTCCACATAATCAGAAAATAGAGTCCTAAACTCCTTGTCTATCTGATTCCCTCCAGAGACTATAAGACCTCTCTCGGCTGATTTATCAACTCTGATATCAACACTTTTCTCTTTTCCTCCATTTGGTAAAAAGGATAATTTGTAACTGCGATCTTTTGAAAGAAACCCCAGCAGTCCTTTCCCATTACGGGTTACTCTGAACCTTCCATTTAAGATGATTCCCACGTGTACATCTGCCTCTGCTACTGCCCTCTCAAGTGCCTCATATGTCTCATCCATCGTAGTTAGCTTTAGATTCTTTTTTACAAGAATAAATCATTTAAATTTAACTCAAAGACTGATGTTGGCATCTCGATGCCGAAGTTCTGTAGGATTTGAGGATGCACTTCTCCGATTATTGCCACTTCCTTTCCAGCGCCAAGCCCCGCGCTCAGTGCCCTGAGTTCTGTGCTCCGTGCTCCGAGCCCTGAGCCGCCAATCAAAATGCTCGCACCTCTTCCCTCGATGAAACTTGGGCTTTCTTTCTCTTTTATCTCGTACTTCACTCCAAAACTCTTAAGCAGGTAATCAAGCACTTGTCTTGCTTCTGTGTAGCTTGCTGTTGGGTGTGAGATTGTTACTGCAAGTTTCCTCTCATCACTTGCCTTCTTACCCCGCACCTCTATGCAAGTTCCGAGCTCGAAAACTTTCTGCGCGTACCTCGCCTTCTTGTTCTTTTCTAAGAATGAAAGCAACTCTGGAATTATACTCCTTCGCAGGATGCTGTGCGTCAGCGAGACCGGATTCTCAAGTTCTGCAACAGGTTGCTCCTTCAGCATCATTTTCCTGAACTGCTCCTCTTTGCTTGTAAGTGTGAGCGTTGCAATTTCCTGCATCCCTAATCCGACAAGCAGATTTGCAATCTTCTCTTCTTTTTCAGCATGAGGATTCCTCGCCCCCGTAGTTGCAATTCTCGGCTCTTGAGGCTTGAACTTGTTGTATCCGTAAGAGATCGCTACATCTTCTATGATATCCCGTGCGTGCATTATATCCTGCCTGTATGCTGGGAATTCTACGAGCAGCTTGCTATATTTTATCTCTACAGAATGCCTTCTTTTCTCAAGCATGGCCTTTAGCTCTTGTGCGTTCAATGCAAGACCAAGAAGCTTNNGTAACTTTTCCACTGGCATCTGAATTTATTATCGGAGGCATGCTTAGAATTTCGCCAGCATAATCGATGAAAATTGGATATTGTTTCTGCTCCTCGAGGAGCTTTCCATACTTCTTCCCTTTTTCATGCTGTTGCAGAATCTGTCTCAAGGTCAGAGGCTTGCTCCCTTCTAACGGCGTGAACTTTGTCTTGTCAGGATCAGCTGCCCTGTAATTCAGGGGCCATTTGATCATGTCTGCATCATATACTCCAATAGCTGCCTCTCTCCTGCCCCTCCCGTAGTTCTCGCTCAGCTTTTCCTGCAGGGCGATGATCTGCTCTATTCCCTCTTTTGTCAGTTTCAGTCCTCTCACGACAGCGCAGACAGTAAGGGGCCTTATTCCCTCGAGCGCTGGATCGACTTTCACTTCGTAATTTGAATTCTCGGCAGAAATTTTCGGAAGGCCTGTCTCTTTTCCAAGTTCTCCCTTGAGCTCTCGGGCAATTCCAGATGTGCTCCACAAGTCCGGCCGATTCACATCTTTCATATCTATCTTTACGACATCGCCCTCAACGCTTTCGACTTCTCCCTTCACGCACTCGAGGAGAAGAGAGAGCTCTTGCTCGCTGAATTTCTTGCCGCACATCTCTTCCAAGTCGCGCTTTGATATTTCTATTGTTGGCATCTTATTATT
>DUFK01000015.1 GCA_013331945.1 Nanobdellota archaeon | reverse complement strand
TCAGAATCAAAATACTTAAAATTTGGGCAGGGAATGGAATGCCTTTGCATAAATTCTCGAGACCATCTCTTATCCCATTCTATTCTTGCAGCACTTTTTGCAGGGCCGAATACACTAAATCCTTGTTCCTGAAGAAGGTCTACTGTCCCGCACGCGAGAGCATCATCTTGGGCGACATCTATCAGATCTGGCCTATATTGTGTGGCTATCCTTAGAAATGATTCTGGATCCTTCAATGAGCACTCTTTTTCTAGTATGACTTCTTTTTGCCTTCCAAAGGAGATAAAATCATTACCCGGAGCAACAATAATCCTTTCCACTTGCTGGCTTTTTTCATATGCCTTGGAAAGCGCATGCTCTCTCGCGCCACTTCCGATTATCAGGACAGAGAGATCTTTAGCCATGATTTATCGATGGAGATAAAATTGATAAATTATCTGCTTTATTGCCCCGCCTTGCTAAAAATCAAAAGATTTAAATTCCTTCCCCGCGTCACGCAAGAAGCTAAGAGGTTCTAGATAGTTAAGATGGCAAAGAAGATATTGGTTGCTGATGATATGAAACGAGATGTTGAGGATCTAATTAGCGACTTACACAGGGAATATGGGTATGATGGGGTGGAATATGTTTCCGATGGCAAGAGCGCTCTAGAACGGATTGAGAAAGGTGGTTTAGATGCCGCAATCTTTGATTGGTATATGCCCCCTAAAGGGATGAGCCAGCATGAGGCTAGGGGGTATTATGGTGATAGGGTCGCTAAAAAGGCTAGGGAGCTTTGCCCTAACTTGGTTCTAGTGATAAGGAGTTCTGACATTAAAGGCCTTGGTGAAGAACTGAAGCCGTATGATGTGTACTGCCACTCCAAATGGGCTGGAGACGAAAAGTTATTAGAATATCTTAAATCTAAACTAGGAGAATAAAATCTGCTGTTTTTATGCAAATTAAAATGTCAAACAATAGACCTAAGGAAATCCATGTAAAGGTGCCAGATGCACTTGGGGACACTGTAATCTCCACTGCTGTCATGGCCGCATTGAGCAATGTGATCCATCAAGACTCCCCACCATGGGACATCCATGCGTATGCTAAGAATCCATCTCTTCTTGAGATGTGCAGCCTGATTGATGTGCTACATCCTATTTCAGAGCTTCCTCGTGATGGATATGTCTCTCTTGATAAATACCTAGACAAGCAGCCACATACAACTCCGCCGTTCATACCTCTTCCATGGTGCATGATTGATGAGGCAGAATCAAAGCTGCAGGAGCGCGGACTTGATCTAAAGTTAGATCACTATTTCAAGCCAGAGATAATTCTGCATGACGAGGAGCTTCGCAAAAGTGATGAGGAGCTGAGAGGGCTGAAACAAATGTATGGAAAGAATGTTGTCTGGATCTCCACAAAGACTTCATCCCCGAATAAGGAATGGCCTGGGGAGTATTGGAAAGAAGTTATAGCTGCAACAGGAAATAAATTCACTTTTCTTGAGCTTCTTGCACCCGAACAAGAGCCTGTGGATGAGAAAGTTGTGGAAGGGAGATATGGATTAAGGGAAACTTTAGCTGTGATCGCTGCGGCAGATAGAGGCATAACACTTGATACATTTACACTCCATGCTGCAGGAGCGCTCCAACACTATATTCCCCATCAATCTGTTATCGCAATCCTTGGAAGCTCTAATCCGGCTGTCGTTTCATATCGGGGATTTATAGACTTGTTTGAAAAATCAGAACTGACTGAAAAGTGCCAGCCATGCGGGAATCATGGATACTTCTCTGGCGGAAAATTAAGAGAGCTTGAGCGCCAACTCGGAGTTCCATTCCATGACTGCAGCAGATGCACATTCTTAGAAGGAAGCAAGGACGAGTATGCGTGCATGAAGCAAGTAACTCCCGGAATGGTTATCGATGAGCTGTTGGGGCTTGAATAAGATGGATATTCGGGATTCAGAACAAAGACATGAAATGCTTGAAAGCCTGATAGCTGTAACTGATTTTCTCACTCCTGCGTTCTCAGAAAGATTAAAATCTAGGCTGAATGACAAGGAGAAATTGCTTTACGAGGCTGTTGAAGGAGTAACCTTCGCAGAAGGAAATTGGTACAGGCCCCATCATAATTTTATTGTAACAGCCTCGATGCTTTCCCTGTGCTTTTGGGAAGGCCTCGATAGGAATGTTTTGATGCCAGCGGCAATTCTGCACGATATCGGTTATTCTGCTTTGAAGATCTCAAAGTATGGAGCAGATTGGAATAGCAGGGACAAAAGGATTGCACACATGGAAGCTGGCGCTGTGATGGCGGCAGATATCCTTAAGGGAACTGCATCCATGCCAGCTGAAGTAGATGGAGTGGAGAGGGTAGAAGAAATAGTAGAAATCATAAGGACACATGATAATTGCTATATCGGCGAGCCATATGAAACCGATAATCAGCTTTACCATAGGGATGCTGATCGATTGTATGTGATGTCTTTCTCAAGTTTCTATAAGGATTTTCTGAATTACCTGGATACAGGCAAGATCACAAGTGTTGAGGACTATTTATTGGGGAGAGGTTTATCATTTTATAATGAAAGTAAGGAAGAGGTAGTTGAAGAATCTGGAAACTATAAGTACATCCCATTCACACTCATGACTGCTAAAAGGCTAGGTGATGAGCAATTCAGGCAGAGGACAGAGGAGATAAATCAAGGGGTTATAGATATGCACCCGGAGCATTTTGCAAAATACTCTAAGGATAGACTGCTCTTGGAGGCAGACTGGATCCTTTCTGAATTATCTTAGATGCCTCT
>DUFK01000028.1 GCA_013331945.1 Nanobdellota archaeon | reverse complement strand
AGTGGAGAGCAAAACTTGGCCCCACCTATTATTCAAATTTAATTGAGGAGTATAATCAAAAATAAGATGGCATACAATAAAGAAAACCTTGAACAGCTTGTAAGTGGTTTCGATAGAGCGAGCCAGATTAGACAGGGTTTTACAGAAGATCCTTCCAATCCTGATTTAAGGACTGCATCAGAAGAGTACATCAGGGGTTATCTAGCAGAAGCTGCGAAAAGGGAACCAAATCCAGAAAAGAAGATACAGCTACAAGAACTTGCTACAGGAGCGAATGCGGTGGACTTTGCTGGAGCACAGCCAGATGTAGTCAGGAAATATGCTGATTCTGTAGCAAAAAGCACAGGAAGAGATCTTGTTGATTGTGTTGCTCCAAATTACCAGGCTATGCTGAATGAGCTGAAAGCTGAGGAATTGATGAGTCTAGTACTATCTATGCCACCATATGAGACAGGAAATCATGGTCATGATGAAGTTGCAAGACTTCAATCAATGTATATGAAATCCGATAGAAATCTTCAAGCTGCTGCTGAAGGGGATAGAAAGGCTTCTGACACAATAGCTGAAGAAATTTCTGAGATTCTCAAGGCAGATGCTCTTGGAGAAGCAATAGCATACAACATCAGAGCAGATCCTCAGTTCAGACTAAGGTTCTACAAGGGAGTTGTACGCGCAAGAGAAGGAAGATTCGGAGAAGCAATAAAAGGTAAAGATAAAGGATACCTAGTAGACTACATTGTAGCTAACACCGCCAAAGCAAAAGATGGCGAGAAAGTATCCAACTACATAACCGCCGCAAAGGTTGTGGCGACCCCGGAAGCGGAAAGAAGTAAGCTTTTAGGAAAGGCTTAAGCAAAAATTAGTTAAATTTTTAAATTCCTTTTCGCATTCATATTCACTAGAAATCACCAGATTTCAAAACGAATTCTAAGTAAATCGTCTAAAATAAAAGACAAACACNNGAAATGGAGTCCTTTGCTTGTTTGTAATCAAAATCGACAATCCGCATAGGAAAATCAAGAAACGCATCCATCTTTTTTCTACCGATTACCGACCCTAGATTCTTAATTAGAAAATGGGCCACCTCAATCAGTACTACAGTATTCGTTAGGATCTCTTCTTTCTCTAATGTCTTGTCCACAAATTTGGATACAGATTTATGCTCCTTAGATGAGGAATCAAAAAAGTAACACCAGATATTAGAATCTATCAAAATCATTTTTTACTATTCTTCCAAATCTCTTTTATTTCTGAAGGTTTTATTCTGGATTCTTTAATACAACCCTTTAATTCTAAAGAGAATTCCCTTGCATCTTTTATTGGTTTGATAAATAGTCCTTGGTCTTTCATTTCGATCACAACTTTTTGACCTGGTTTTATCTCTATTTCCTCGCGTAAGTGCTTTGGGATTAAGATCCTCCCCTTCTGTTCCATCTCCCCTATTCCCACTCTGTTTCCCATCCCACTTTAAGGACCACTCTGTTTAAATATTTTGTGGTCCAAAGAAAGATGGTATCTAAAGTAGCTTATTTCTGCAACTCTCTTACAAGGCGGGCCATCTCGCCGACAAAAGAATCAACTTTGTCTACATAAGCATCTGCAAGTGCTCCCTTTAACTGCTTGATTTCTCCATGCAAGATATCATGCATCAGCTTGTAAAGTTCCCTGTAGAGTTCAACATAAGATACTTTCAGCTTTCCTGCCTTCACAAAAGTCTCATACAGCAAGAAACCGATATGTTCTGGAGATGGAGGAGTTCTTCCAGCAGACATCAGAGCAGCATGTGCTGAATCCACACATGCCCAATAAAGTCCTTCTACCATCCCGAGTATTGATGCCTTGCTTCTTGCGATATGCGCAGGAGAACGGCGCAGAGCGATGTAGATCGCCTCTGGAGTAGGCCTGATTTTTCCTTTCTGCAAAAGCACTTTTAGTGGAGTGAAAAATCCGCCGAAATCTACAAGAGGCTCTCCATAACGGATGATGTTCATAACAACCGGCTCTCCTCGCAACATCTCTTCCCACCATGTTGTAAGGCGTACAGTATTTACATGAATCCTTCGTGCGTATTCTTGTGCAGCAATCACCTTCGCTAGCTCTTCACGATACCAAGCGACCATCTCAGATGTCCAGTCTATTGTCGCATCATCTACGATAAGTATCACATCGATATCACTTTTTTGTGATGCAGTTCCTTTTGCCTGCGAACCGAAAAGGACAACACTTTTTAGCACCTCAGAGCTGAAGCGCTTGTAAGCCTTTATGGCAAAGTCGTATGCAATCTCCTTCTCTTTGCTCATCGGGCCCTCTGCCCCTGGCTTCAGAAGAGAAGAATGCTGAACAGGAGGTTTGATATGGTGTTGCATATGTCGAGGATGTTGCGAATGCTGAGCATGCACTGGATGTGCTGAGTGTGGGGGGTGTGGGATATTCAGCTCTATTTTCCCTCTCTTTCCCTTCACAACAACCTTTCCTTTGACCTCTTTCTTTTTCATGTTTTAAGTAGTAAAATCCGTTTTAAAAACATTCCCCTCCCATCTTTCTTTCCGAGCGCTTTTCTTGATTTCTTGGTGCAGCCTTTCTTGATAAAACTTCTTTCGAAAAGAAGTTTCACTCCATCCCCTGTCCAGTAAAGCTCTGCCTTCTCTCTCCCGGCATCTCTCCGCCGAGTTCTGTTGGCAAGGCGCTGAAGGATGGAGAGCCATAAGTCTTGAAATGGAAGTCTGGCAGGAATTCCCCATATCCGCTGAAGTATGCTCCATAAGATGCTCTCATCTGATTCCAGTATGGCCCTGCCATGTAAGTGTACAAGGGGGAGCCTAAAGCTTCTAGAACATAGGGATGAGGATTTACTTTGAAATGCTGCACAAGTCCTGAGGCCTCAACAATCTGCGGGACATCTATTCCTTTCTTTTCGAGCTCTGCAAGTGCTGCCTTAAAAGGGATATTTCCCATTCCAGGAGGCAAGTGCGAATCTGCAAATCCGAAATTGTCTGTAAGATGTGCTTTTTTCACATACTCGGCAACCTTTGCAGTTTCCTCGACAACGAACTTTTCAGGAAAGCCATACTTTCTCAGCATGTTCACATGTCCATAATCCCAAGTGACTCCAATCAACCTTTCGGCAGCTGCCTTTGCCCTGTCTGCTGGAATTCCCTGTGCCAGGGCACGATCAACAAATGCTTTGCGCGATGCCTCGATCACACGAGCTGAGTCCTCTCCGGTAGACATCACCGTATCAGGATAATTTTCTAATGCAATTGTGGGTGCCTTGTCTCCGAACTTTTTCCATGCGGTGAATGCAGCGCCCGCTGTTGTCTCTGCAACTTTCTCGCGGGCGAACTCATCCGCAGCCCTCCACTTTTGAGGATGGGGGAGACGAGAAATCTCATTTCTTAATCCCTCAATCAATTCATCAGAATAGACATTTCCAGTCTTTCCATATGCTTCCCAAATTTTCTTAACATTATTTTCAACATCCTTTCTCCTTAAAGCTACATTTCCTTTATCATCCTTATATTCTTCTTTTCCAAACTTCATGAAATCATTGAACATATTCCTAAGCGCGGTGTATTGGTGGAAATTCGTTTCCTGAATCGGATACTCTATCTGCTTCAATCTCCTATCTGCATTCAGGATCTGTTGCTCTTTATTATCAAGTCTTTGGCTTTCTCTTTCTCGTTCATATAACTCATCTATTTTTTCTCTAGATACACCTTTCAAATTTTCTCTCATCGCTCCGTATTCTTCCACATTCATAAGCTTCGCAAGCCTCATCTTCTCTTCCTCAAGCCTTGTGACTCCGAACTTCTCGCTCTCCCACTGAGAATAATTCATCATGTCGATCCTGCTTTTTGGATCGAATTCAATCGGGCCTTCAGGCCAATATTGCTGCTGGTATTTTACCTCTTGAATCTGGCCTGTCTCTTGATCAACTGCTATAACACTGTCCATCCTTCTCCCTCTTCTTAGATCTTTAATTATCTCATCTTCTCCGCGTGAATATCCTCCCCGCTCTACAGCCCTATTTTGAATATTATCAATCATCTTATCAGCCTCTACTTGAGGAACATGCACCCATCTCTGTGTCGGGAATGGGGGCTGTGCATGGAAAGTTACAGGAACATTTCCCTTTGCATCTAGCTGCCTTGCCTTTTCAAGAACATCGACCATTTGCGCCTCTGCCTGTCTTCTCTGATTCTCATGCCATCCTTGCTGAGAAAATCCGGCAAGATCTGTGATAGGTCCATGCACACTCATCTCAGTTCCTGTAAGCTCTGCAAGCCTGCGCATCTCCTTGAAGTGCTGTTTTGGGATTGCCTCGAACACATCCTGCTGGATCGCGCCGACTTCGACAGTTTTCATTCCTGTGTTCAACAGCTTGCTGGCCTGCCTGATCTGATCAGCAGTCATCGGAGAAGTAGGAGCGCCGAGACGTCCATGTGCTATCCTCGCACCGGTAAAGTATTCGCCGAATTCAGGCTCCATCGGAGTGTAAGAGCCGATATAAAAGTTTTCGTAGCCGTCTGCCATCTTATTTCCTCTTCCTTTCTGTTTGTTATAATAGCTTAAATTTGTTTTAAAACTTTACCCCTGCCTGTTTCAAATCCTTGAAGCTCTTCTATCCCTCTTTAGCTTCTTTTCCGTCGGTGTATCTAAATCAAGGAGCTCACGGACATCTACCCTTTCTTGATAGACTTGAACATCTTGCTGTGCACCATGAGGAATTTCATCTCGGGAAGCGCCAGCTGATGGAAGAAGGCGCTCAAGCCTTCCCTCATCCGCATTTCTGCCTGCGGCAGATGGTGGCTGATACGCTCTCTGAAAATAATTCTGCGCTGAAGAGTACTCGGTAGCAGAGCCGTAAAAAGGATTCTCCGCTAGTGCCGGGCCAGCAGTTCTTGCATAAGCCTCGCCTGGAATTTCTGCTTGTGTTGCATATGGAGTGCCAGTTCCAGTACCAATTCCCGCACCTGCTCCAAGACCCGCACCTTGTGCAGCGCCTCTTTCATAATCTGGATTTCTTCTTCCCCCTCCTCGCGCGCCGACAGGAATTCCAAGCACATCTTCAATCCCTTCCTCTTCTTCAGCTTCAATCTCAAGGTGCGGCACAAATGAAAATTCTTGTTCCTCTCTATCAAGCTCTGACCCTATTGCTCCGCCAAGTCCATTTTTACCATTCTCGCCATTCCTGCCATTTCCTTTCCCCTCGTCCTTCTCCTTTCCAGCCACATTAACCTCTTTCTTCTCCTCCCCCGTAACAAGTTTTACAAGATCCTCTTTCTTACTCTTAGGTGGTGTGCTCTTGGTTTTTCCAGAATTCTTCAAAACACGCTTTGGGGCAGGAGACATCAAAACAAGAGAAGGGTGTTTTATAAAAATCTTTTTCTTTACGCACGAGAGCGGGGAGAGATCCTAAACCCCTGGCTGCGACACATACTCATGAAGAGGGGTCGGCATTCCATGTGCCTTCTTATACAAGTGATAGACTGTCCATGCCTTCTTTATGGCATCTCCCTCTACAAGCATCTCTCTCACTTGCTTTTCAACAAAAGTCTCCTTTTTCTTTGCATCTGGCTTCTTCGCTTCTTTTTCCTTAGGCTTTTCCCCAATCAACCAATCCAAGAATGAGCGCTTCATCATTTTCTTGTCTTCTTCTTTCTTATCAACAGCCATGTATTTCACAAGATCACTATAGATGGGCTCAAGCGAGTCTGCTGTAACCCCTGAAACAAGCTTTATTCCCTCGTAGATATCTTGATTTTCAATTCCTTTCCTTAAGTTCTTGAGTTCTTCCTCGCTAAGCGCAAATGCCTTGAACATGATATTTGCCTTCCCGCCATGTACATAATGCGAGCTCTCAGCGCGGGAGGCAATACGTGGCTGGCCCCTGAAAGCGAAATTGACAAAGACGCAGGAGTAGTATGGCTGTTTCAGATTAGCATTCCAGAATCTTTGTGGGAAAGTTCCTGAACCGATTCCCCTCCTTATAGAATTTATATCAAACTTGGAAGTTCCCATTATCTGCAGCTCAAGAACAATCGTATTAAACGCCTTTACAATATCGGCACTTCCATCTTTGCTGATCATCGCGAGATCTTCCGCAGCCTTCAGATAAGGCTTGACCCATCGTGTGTAAAGCTTGAGTGCACTCACTTGACTCTTCAGATATGTTCTCTGGAGATCATAACGAGTGCGCAATTCTTTCTCGCTCCTTTCAACCCAGTCATAAAATTCTGCGACGCGGGGCTTGAGCATCCTCTTGACTCTTTCATTCAAGTCCATGCGATCGATATCTTCCGGCTTCTTTGCCTTCATGAATGCATCCCTCAGCGTGACGAAATCAAGTTGCTGTGCCAACATATTGATGCTCGCTCCTCCTTTACGGATATCAACACGGTCCATCCAGACCTGCTTCAGTGCAAGCAAACCACCCTCGCGCTTCTTCTCATCCTTGCTTTTGAATCTGTCATAATGATCCAAGCGGAGCTCGAATTCCTTCAGATCATAAATCAAATTCAAGACGCTTCGCATCACAGTATTGATTGTGCCAAGTATCTTCATTCCTTGATCCTGCATTCTTGTCGCTCTTGCACCGATGTCGGCAAAGTATCCGCTTCCCGGCGAAGCAGTAAAATTATCGACGATCTTCTCCATTTTCATTCCGAGGCCGCCTGTTGATTGCTGCATGTAATCGAGAATCCAGAAGTACACGGGTTCAAGAGTCTCGGCAAAAGCGTCATAGTTCAGCTTGAATTCAGCAAGAGGCGTAGCCTTGTCCTTTAGGCCCTTGGCCTTTCCGACAAGCTTATCGATATCTATGTCTGTGTCAGCCATCTTTTTCCTCTTTTAATCTATAATTACTCTATAAAAGAGGGGCTGGGGTATTTTTATTGTTTTCTG
>DUFK01000016.1:33344-52818 GCA_013331945.1 Nanobdellota archaeon | reverse complement strand
TGACAATGCTGATGCTCGGCCTGCAGAATATCAGAGAGGCAGTCTTGTTCCCAAGAGATAGGGATAGGCTTGTGCCGTAAAATGCCAAAACAAAAAGAAACTCCGACAAAGGGAGTGAAAGATGAAAAATTCATCTCCGTAGAGGATGCACTGAAGCAAAAGACGGGCAAAGTAGCCCTTCGCGGATGGATCTACCGCATCAGGAAGCAAAAAGACAAAATCTTCATAATCCTCCGCGACTCCTCAGAAATCATTCAATGTATCTTCTCCCAAGAAAAGTTCCAGAAAGAATGGAAAGATATCGATAAGCTCTTGAACGAGAGCAGCCTCGAGGTCTTCGGAGTGATAAAAGAAGATCAAAGAGCGCCAACAGGATATGAAGTTACGGCAGAGAGAATCGAAATCATACATTACGCAGACAACTTCCCAATCAACAAGGATCAGAGCCCTGAATTTCTGCTCGACGTAAGGCACTTGTGGCTCCGCAGCAGAAGAATTACAGCCATCTTGAAGATAAGATCCACTGTCTTCGGTGCCATACACGAGTATTTCAGATCAAAAGAGTTCTATGAATTCCATTCTCCAATCATTACTGCTGGCGCGGCAGAATCAGGGCCGACAAAGTTCCTTGTTGATTATTTCGGGGAGAAAGCTTACCTAACACAGACCTGGCAGTTCTATGCAGAGGCGGCAATCTACGCTCTCGAAAAAATTTACACAATCGCCCCATCATTCAGAGCCGAAAGGAGTAAAACAAGCAGGCATCTTACAGAATACTGGCATGCAGAAGTTGAAGCTGCATGGTATGATCTTGACGCGCTGATGGAACTTGCAGAAGGACTGATAAAGCAGGTTCTCAAGCGCGTTCTCGAGAAAAATCAGAAAGAGCTCAAGATTCTTGAGCGAGATCCGGCGAAGCTCGAAGTAAGCCTGAAAAAGAAATTCCCAAGAATTACATATGATGAAGCTCTCAAATTCCTTAAGGAGAAGAAAGGCCACGCCATAAAGTGGGGTAAGGACCTGCGCACCATAGAAGAGGAAAAACTGATGGAGCTTTTCGACACCCCTGTATTCGTAACACATTATCCAAAAGAGATCATGGCGTTCTATAAGCCCCGCGACAGGAAAAATCCAAAGACAGCTGTCTGCTTCGACTGCCTGATGCCAGATGCACATGGAGAGCTCATAGGCGGAAGCGTAAGGGACACAGATATCGAAGAGCTGAAGAAGAGTCTCAAATCTTTCGGCGAGAAGATTGAAGATTACGAATTCTACTTCGATATAAACAAGTACGGAGCAGTTCCTCATGCAGGATTTGGCATGGGCGTGGAGCGTTTTGTCAAGTGGATCTGCAGTCTCGACAACATCAAAGATGCAATAGCATTTCCGAGGACGATTAACAGGTATAAGCCGTAAGGTTTACAAAATTAAGTATTCAGAATCAGGTGATTTTCTTGCTCTCGTAAGTCTTTTTTTGGCTCCTTTTGTTAATTGATCTTCCATAGTATCTATCTAAATGCAGGGTTTTTAAAAGTTGATGCCTAGAGTAGAAAAATGTATCAACCAGCAGAAGATTCAGAGTTAATGGTAGAATTCCTGCCATTCGTAATAAGAAAGGAGCATTCAACAAGCTTCCTGGACATGGGGTGTGGAAGCGGCATCCAATCAAGAGCAGCAATAAAGGCAGGAATCAAGGAAGAAGAAATTCTTGCAGTAGATATAGATGATGAAGCGCTGGAAGAAACAGCAAAGCTCGGAGTGCGCACACTAAAGTCAGATCTCTTTGAAAATGTAAAGGAAGGAGAAAAATTTGATCTTATCACATTCAATCCGCCTTATCTTCCAGAGGATGAGCATGAGAAAGGAATGGACACGACAGGAGGAAAAGAAGGATGGGAGATCATTGCTCGCTTTTTACACCAAGCACGCGAACATTTGTCAGAGAAAGGGAAAATCCTCCTCTTATTCTCCTCGCTCACGAACAGGGAAAAAGTTGATTCCCTCATCAAGGAGAATGGCTTCGACCAGATAGTTCTTGCAGTGCAGCAGCAATTCCAGGAAGAATTGTATCTCGTGATTTTGGAAAAGAACTAATCCAAAAGCTCCACGAGGAAAAGCCATTCATCTTTCTGGACTTCAGACCCATTCGGCTTACAGACTTTCAAGATTTTCCCTCGCTCCTTACCGAGGTCATGAAAATCGGGGAGATCATCTAAATGTATCTCATTATAACATTTTTGTGCTTCAAGCAAGCATAGGGTTGTGCTTTTTTCTACTTCATCCCCTACATTGACGTATGGGGGATCGTTAGGTGTTGGTGTTGTGTAGAAGACTGAGTTAAAGAAAGCCCTTACTACGTAGCAATTTTCAGGCAGGTCCTCAAGAGAATTCTTCTCAACAAAATCCTTTCGAAGAGAGTAACCCTGTGGCTTGATCCTAAGAATTGACTGGCCATATTCTACCGCAGTGTTATCTCCCAAACAAGATTCAACAACTCCATCAAAACGGGACTCTAGCTCATGTTTGATGCCAAGCTGCTCAATGTGTCCTAAAGAATCTCCTTCTTTCACGGCTAGGCCAACTTCAGGCGGATTTCGATATATCCCGACAACACCTGATTTGATCTTTACATCGACAACATATTCTTCCAGCGTAGATTTAGCTTCTTCTACCATCTTCTATCACTTAGCTGGAAAATTAGGAAAGAATAAATATGTTTGTACCAAGAGAGAATAGGAAACATGCCACGGGAGATGGGAAAACATAACTCTTAAAAATCTTGCACTCCTGCAAGAAAAATAAAAAGAGTGGAATCTTAAAATGAAACTCGGAAACCTAGAAATAGAATGGCTCGGCCATGCATCTTTCAGGATACAGGCGCAGGGGCAAGTGATATACATAGATCCTTTCAAGATCACGGGAACACCCAAGGACGCAACATTTGTATTCATAACCCATCCGCATTATGATCACTGCAGCCTTGAGGATCTGCAGAAAGTCGTGAAAGAAGGAACGTTTGTGATAATGCAGGCAGACTGCCAGAGCAAGATCGCGCGATTGCCCACAAAGATAAAGATGCTCATCGCCTCCATCGGCAATAAGCGCGAGGTAGAAAATGTGAAGTATGAAGCATGGCCTGCGTACAACACAAATAAGGAATTTCATCCGAAATTTCAGCAATGGCTTGGTTATGTCATCGAGATTGGTGGAAAAAGGATTTATCACAGCGGAGACACAGATTTTATTCCAGAGATGGCACAACTCAAGAGCATAGATCTGGCCTTGCTGCCAGTATCAGGAACATATGTCATGACCCCAGAAGAGGCAGTGCAGGCAGCGGAAAAATTCAAGCCAAAACTTGCAGTGCCGATGCATTACGGCAGTATCGTGGGCAAGGATGAGGACGCAGATAAGTTTATACAGCTTTGTCTCTCAAAGGGAATTGAAGCAGGGAAGCTGTAGACTGGGGAAAGATAAATCAAAAAACAGGAATGGCATGGGCAAGGCCAAAGAATCCCACCAACTAAATCCCAGGATATAAGCACTTAGCAAACAAGATGGTATCAAACACAAATCTTGAAGGAATCATAAAGTTCAAACAGGAATTCAGAGAAGGGCCTGCGCTTGATCATGAACTCCTTGAAGAGCTGAATTCTTGGAGGAGAATATTTTTTAGGGAAGGATTGATCGGCCAATACAAGAGCAAGTACAATAATGCAGGGTATGGAAATATCAGCCAGAGATTAGAGCCATTTGATGCTCCAACAAATAAAAAGAGATTTGTGATCACAGGCTCACAGACAGGCCACATCCAGCACTTAACTCCGGGGCATTACGCTATCGTTACAGAGTATCATCCAGAAAAAAATCTTGTTGTCTCAGAAGGACCGATCAAAGCCTCATCAGAATCCATGACTCATGGGACAATCTATGACTTGGCTGATTGGGTAAGATTTGTATTCCATGCGCATTCTGCGCAGATGTGGGCGCATGCGAAAGAAATGGAAATTCCCGTAACAAATGGGAAAGTGGAATACGGCACGCCAGAGATGGCAGAAGAAGTGCTAAGGCTGTTCAGTGACACAGATGTCGAGGAAAAGAAAATCTTTTCCATGGGTGGGCATGAGGATGGGATCTTCACATTCGGAAGAAGTTCCGAAGAGGCTGGAATGACCATGATGGAGTATCTTGGAAGGGCTCTGGCTTTTTACCACAGTGACAAATAGAAATTATGGCACTCTCGCAGAACTAGTGGAAGAATTTAAAAGTCTGGGATTTGTTTTTCCATCATGAACCCCATCAAATGGATCCCGGGAAAAGAATACAAGAGGATTTTCGGGCAAGTGCCGCGAGTCACTGCAGATCTTGTGATTCTGAACAACAAAAGGGAAGTTCTCCTCTCCAAAAGAGATATTCCCCCACATGCCGGATCATGGCATCTTCCGGGAGGGATGGTAAGAAGAGGAGAAAGAGTTGCACAAGCTGCCTTGAGAATCGGAAAGGCAGAGACTGGCTTGAAGATAAAACTTGAAAATTGTGCAGGCCTCTTCGATAGTCCAAACAGGGTGCCGAGGATGCATGATATCACACTTGTTTTCAGGGCAAAGATCATCGGCGGGAAAGTGAAGGGGAGCTGGCAGGGGCAAGAGATGAGATTCTTCAACACGCGCAAGCTTCCAAGAATGTTCTTCGAGCACAACAAAGAAGTGGAGATTACAAATAAAAGAAGCGCGGGAAAGCAAGGACAATTTTACTGGAAGGATTAGATTTTTAAATAGACCCGCTATCCAGAAACAAGAGCGTTAAAGGAAAAATGGCAATCAGCACATCGCCAATAAGCAGGGGAACTTTCGGAATGGGTAAGAAAATCTCATTCTGGGACAAGCTTGCGAATGCGTGGAAGATATTCAAGACCAGCTTCTCATTCATCGGGAAGGATAAATCCTTGCTGATAATCCCATTCATAATGCTTTTCAGCGGAATCCTATTCTGCGTAGGATTATTCCTGATATTCTTCGGCGGTGGAGGAAGAGCAGGCCTTTATGCCAGTTATATTCTCCTTATGTTCTTCTCTTACCTATGGTTTACATTCCTCGGCGCTGCACAATCATGGATGGTTTATGAAGTTGCTAAAGGGAAGGATGCGACACTAGCATCTGGCCTAAAGATGGCATTCCATAATTTCTTTGATATAGTTGCATTCGCTTTCACCTCCCTTGTAATTGCAATCTTTATCCGAGGCTTGCGCGGAAAAGGAAAGGTTGGAGAGATTGCGGGAGGCTTCATCGACAAGCTTGTAGGAATTGCAGGCAAACTCGTGTTGCCGGCAATGATCATCACAGAAAGGAATTTCGGAGATGCTGTGAAACAGTTGAGCAAATCATTGCAAGCTCTTCCAGAGATTGCGGCTTATGAGATCGGCATTGGCCCGCTCACAGCCTTGGCATTCTGGATGGGAATTGGAATAGCAATCCTGTTCGGGCTAGTGTTCGGCCTTTACACAGGAATAATCGTATTCGCACTCATCGCACTCGCACTCATAATCCTTTCAATCCTTGTGAACCAAGTGTATTACACCTTAGTATACTTGACCTTGATGGAAAAGAAGAAGCTAAAGGGCCTTGATTTGAAGGCGTAAGGGTCAATAGATGAATTCGTGAGATGAGAAAGAGGATTAAATACAGCTTGCATGCGGAAAAAAGGATGATTGAAAGAGGCATAAGCGAAGAGCAAATCAAACAAATACTTGAAGGACCTGATTTTGTTAAGTCCGAAGGTAGTAAAAGGAGGGCCGAAAAGGCCATCGATGAAAGAAAGATAAGGATAGTCTATATTGAGGAAGAAAATTATATAAAGATAGTCACAGTATTCTAGATATGAAAGTCGAATATGATAAAGAAGCTGACGCTGCTTATATCTACTTAAAGAAAATAGGGGCGGGAGAGGTTAAGAAAACCATTGAGCTGAATGAAGACATAATCCTAGACTTTGATAAGAATAGAAAGCTTGTGGGGATCGAGATATTAAATGCCAGTAAAGTGATGCCTAAAACCGCTGTTTCTGATTTAGTTAATGCTGCTGCATAAGTCCGAGGTCTTGATTTGAAGGCCTAAACTTTAACTGATTAATCCTTATTTCTATAATATTTTAAAGCTGCATTCTTGTTAATTACATGGGCCTATAGTCTAACGGATAGGACGCCGGGCTTCGGAGGACCTTCTTAGTAAGAAGCTCCACCAAGAAACTTCTTTGGTTGAGCTTTCTTCGGAAGAAAGGTCAGGAGACACCCGTCGATGGAGGTTCGAATCCTCCTAGGCTCACTTTTTCCCTTTTTGCATAAGCTTTTTTCTAAAAAGCTTAATTTGAAACCTTTATAAATTTGGGTTTCGGAAAGAAAGGATGAAAGAGAAGAAGCACCAGGAACCAAGAGGTAAAGGCACGGAGCAGGCGGGGAAAGAAGTGAGGAAAGAGAAAGAGAGCGCAGAAAGCCAGGGCCTCACCGCAAAGAAAGAGAACTTTGCAGAATGGTATCCTCAAGTTGTTCTTAAGGCAGGGCTTGCAGATTACTCTGCCGTAAAGGGCTGTATGATAATCAAGCCCCTTGGCTACTCACTCTGGGAGAACATCCAGGATTATTTCAATCCGCGCATTCGCGCATTTGGAGTGGAAAATGTCTATTTCCCCCTTTTTATTCCAGAATCATTCTTCAAGAAAGAGGCAGAACACGCTGCTGGTTTCAAGCCAGAGGTCGCATGGGTTCAGGGAGATTTAGATGCAGATGGAGGCCAGGGAGAAAGGCTTGCGATAAGGCCTACAAGCGAGACAGTTATGTATGATTCCTACTCAAAATGGATCAGAAGCTGGCGTGACCTTCCACTTAGATGCAATCAATGGTGCAATGTAGTTCGATGGGAAACAAAGGCGACAAGGCTTTTCCTGCGAACCAGGGAGTTCTTATGGCAGGAAGGCCACTGTGTATACTCAACAAAGGAAGAATGCGATGCAGAAACAAGGCGCTATCTGGAGGAATATCAAAAGCTCTGCGAAGAGATTCTCGCAATCCCAGTTCTCGCAGGAAAAAAGACAGATAGCGAGAAGTTCGCGGGAGCTTTCTACACGACAAGCATCGAAGCAATAATGCCAGATGGAAAAGTGTTGCAGATGGGCACTTCCCATAACTTGGGGCAGGATTTTGCAAAAGCTTTCGGCATCTCTTTCCTCGACAAGCAAGGAGGGAAGCAGCTGCCATGGCAGAATTCTTGGGGTGTTTCCACAAGATTGATCGGAGCGATAGCGATGGTGCATGGGGATGATAAGGGTCTTGTGTTACCTCCGAAAATTGCGAGAAACAAAGTAGTGATTGTGCCGATAATCTTCAAAGGCAAGGAAAAGGAAGTGATGAAGAGGGCACAAGAGCTCACTGGGCAACTTTCTTCCTTCGGAGCGCTTTTGGATGCACGAGAAGAATACACTGCAGGATGGAAGTTCAATGAGTATGAGCTGCGCGGAACGCCTCTTCGGATCGAAATCGGGCCGCGCGATGTAGAAGCGGGACAAGTGGTTCTTGTAAGGAGAGACACTGGCCAGAAAGAGATTGTGAAAGACAAAGAGATTGGAGAGAAAGTTGCTCAGACTCTTGAGGATATCCAGAAATCCCTTCTGGAAAAGGCACGCAGATTCCTGGACAGCAGGATCACCAAAGCAAGGAATTTCAAAGAGCTGGAGAAGGCCATAGGGGAAGGCAAGCTCGCGTTTGCCGAATGGTGTGGCTCAGAGAAATGCGAGAAGCAAGTAAAGGAGAAGACAGGCGCGAAGAGCGTGAACATGCCATTCAAGCAGCAGGCAGGAAAGGATTGTGCTGTATGCGGCAAGAAGGCGCAGTTCCAGGTTTACTTTGGGAAGAGCTACTGAACTCTAACCTTCTTAATCACGGCCTAGGAATCTGGCCGGAATATCCGTTTCTAGAATAATCATCAACAGCACTTCTCGCCCATTGCCTAACAGTTTGAGAGATATACAAGTAATTATAATTGTTATTAAATAAAAGATTAATTTCATTTCTGGCAGCAATAGAATCATCTGTAGGGCTTGTATATTCAATAAAAGCCTCTACTTCATCATTTCTTCTAACTGAAAAATCAGGAAAAATTCTCTGTGAACTTACTTCTCTAACAGGATCTGCTTCCCAACTTAAAATTCTCCCAGCATCTTTATCCAATCTCAATCTTTCTCTTATCTCAGATCTTACTTCTGATTCACTTGCTATCGGTTCACCAACTGTCCCGCCGCAGCCATTCAGCGCGACAATAGAGGCTAGCCCTGCCAAAACCGAAAATTTACCTTTCATTTTACTACTATTGAAGAATACTAGAATTCCTGTTTTTTAAAGCTTTGCTTTTTCGGCTTTTAGTCTGCTAAGGGCTTAGGCAGTCTACCTGACAGAGGTTATTATTCTCACCAAACACCAAATCTACTTGCCTAGTATTTTGGAAAATACTCCTGGCTTTAATAGGCAGACCATCAATTACCTTCGTCTGCCCTAAAGGAATTGTTTCGGTAAAAGAATAGCTTGGAAATGGATCCACAGCAACGCTAACTCTAGCTTCATTAGGACCAATGCCAGCAAGAGTTACTTTCCAAATCGAACCATTAAAAATGACATTTTTAGATCGACCAGCTTTCAGAATGTCCCTGTTCGTCATGCATATATTGTCGCCACAAGAGCCAAAATAGCCCGGATCAACCTCTACTACTAAAGATGTTGGGTCTGCGCTAATTGTCTTAATCTTTACGCCACTTACCGGATCAACAATAATTTGGCCCGGGAGTAAAGCGGCATCTGAGAAGCGGTTAGTAGTTGCAGGAGCCGAGGGATTTGTGTCTATTAGGTTTGTTCGTATAATTGGATGATAAATTGTGGCCAGCCTTATGGATGCTCCTTTTACAACATGCTCATAATCTAAAAAATTGTCATAGTAACCATAAGGTCTCCTATATTCTACAAAAAAGTGGGAGTAGTAATCTCTATGGCTTAGACCGCCCCTTTCTTTTACTGGAATCATAAGTGTTTTGGGGTTGTTCGAGGGATTTTCTAGCATTTCAATAGTGTAAGTTTTCTTATAGGGTGAGTCCAGCATTAGGGTATTGCTTGCAGAAAACCAATTTACAGTTCCCCTATTAAAAGAGCTAAAATGATGGAAGCTATAAGCATCCCCCATAGTATCAAATATATCGCCATACTCTATGCTACGGCATTTTGAGAAATCGGCGAGTGCAACATAATTACCCTCAATTCTACATTCATAGGAATTGGCGTGTGCCAAACCAAAATTGTGCCCAAGTTCGTGGGCCGGAACTCCCGTTGATCCACTATCGGGAGAACCATCCCTTATAAAACTAATAGAACCGCCGATATATGCAATTCCTGAAAACCAACAATTACTCCTGCCTTCTGGAGCAATAAACATTAAGTGATTGTAACCATTAAGATTTACTCCATTTTGCCTCGCGGCATTTTTTGCTTGATTAATCCATCTTAGCCAATTACAGCCACTACTGGAGGAAGAAATGTTGTATATCCCAAAGACATCACCGCTTGAGTTTAATTTTCCTGCGAGGCGTAGGTTTCCATAGGAGCTTTCTATTAGGAAACTATTGGTAGTAGGGTATGTAGTATTATAACTTATGTTGATATAATTATGTTGATCTATCCAAGACTTATATCGAAAGGTACGAATAAATGGCTCTTCATCAAACATCGATTTTCTAACATATTCTAATTGGGGATTAAAACTGTATTCTGTGGTATCAGTAAACCTGAAGAGGATAACTGCTAATTTCTTAACAGTGTGTCCTGTTTGAGCTTCGTAAAGAACCTCAAAGTTATTCTCAATGTCTATAATTATTAATACATTTCCGATTCTATTGCCAGTAACCCTAACTTTAGAGCCAGTCATGAGTGGAGGGTCATCTCCGCTAAAAATAAGTAAAAGTTCTTCGCCACTCTGCGCATTGAGGTAGTATTCGGTCATAGAAACTGCATTCTTAAAATCATCATAAATGATAACTTCAAGCTCACCCTCAAAAGTTACAAGTCCGCCGGACATAGAAAGAAGCTGGTTTAATGCTGTTTGAGAACGTGTTCGTTGATACTCTTCTAAAATCCCCTGCTGTTCTGTTGCTAAGCCTGAAAAGAATTCCCCTTCACCCCCAAGTTCTGATTCCGCCTGAGTTTGTTCGAGTTCCTGTGCAATGATTCGACCTGAATAACTTTCATAAAAAGATTTTCCAGTTAGGCTAACATAAAATAAACTTAAAATGGAGATGCCCGCGAGCGCTAAAATGGTAGAGATTATAATTATCGAAATCTTTGAATCTCGTGCGACCTCTTTTGGCATTTTCATTACTTTGTGAAGGAATAATCAGCTTAAAAATATATCTTCAGAGTTCCAAAAAGCAAGAAAACAAAACTAAAACCAAGTTCCTACCTCGAGAAAATCTTTCTCACCAAGTTCCGCGCATCATCCTTCAAGGCAACACCAAAGCTTATCCCTATCGCAAGCGCAAGAGCAAGGACAATTCCACCCACGATGACAAGGAATATGTTCTCTGCAAATCTCAGCTTGAAGCCGATCTGACCCAAGGCAATCAATACCAGAGAGATCAAGGCGACAATTTTGGTTATGTCTGCAAGGGAGTCTGCTCCCTTCATCTTCTTATGCCTTATCTTATCTGTCGCATAATCTACTACGATGAGACCGAAAATGAATATGACTGTAGCTGCAAGAACATTAGGAAGCCACGTTACAAGGCGGAAGAGTAAATCAGATATCACTCCAAGGTTCAGGTAGGATGTAGCAGAAGCCAAGAACGCAAGGAACACCCACCACTTTATAATCGTTCCAGAGATTATAGAAAGTGATGCGCCTCCGATGGCCTTATTGAGCTTGCTCTTAGTGAGCCAGCGGTCAAATCCTGTTCTGAGCAATACTTCCTTTACAACAAAGCCCAAGATGAGCGAGACAAAGTAACCGACTATAATTATTAGAGAAGCAGCTGCTAATCCTGGAAGTGCATCAACGAATGAAGCCCACAGTTTTGCCGCAGGCTCTAACAAATTTATGACTGCCATTATTACCTCTTCTTTCAAGTAACAGGCGAAAATGGTTTAAAAAGCTTTCTGTGGCTTATTTCGCTCTTTTAAGAATTTTTGAGCCTGATTTTTAGTTACTTCACTTCGTCAAAGACTCTTTCCCTGAACTTTTCTAAATCCGAAGCGGAGACGGTCGCCCCGCATGCATGCTCATGCCCTCCATGATTTCCTGGAATGTCATGCATAACATCATCAAGAAGCTTACGCAAATCCAGCTTGCCGTCCCTCAGGGAGATATTAACTCTGACCCCATTCAAGTAGCCAACGACAATCAGCTTTTTCGGAAAATTGTACAGGAGTTCATTCGAAAGATTTGCAGAGATGCTCAAATCTCCCCCATAAGAGAAGAATAACACTCGCGCAGAGCCTTCTTCCCTCCCAGCTTCCTTTGCTCGCTCAAGAAGCTTTTCATATTTCCTGTTGATACGCTCAAAGCGCGAGTAGATGAATTCAGCGTCCTTCCCATCCTGATTTAAGATCGTGTGCGGCGAAGAGACCCTTTGCATGAACTTCATCATCTTTATCACATTAGAAGTCTTATCCTTCAGCGAGAACTCGAGGATCTTGATTACCTTGCCCATCTTAGATTCGAATAATAGTCTTGCAGGCTCTTCAGAATAAGAAAGAAGTTCTGGGTTCCCTTTTGCAAACTCCTTTGCGAAGGCAGGCACGTAATAATCTGCAATACACCCGAGGAGCGCGAGCCATTCATCTTCCTTCTTCCTAGTCACTTGATAACACCAGTAAGAGACAGGCTCTGATGAGGGCTTTGAGCTCTTCAAGGGATTGAAGTAATGAATATCTTTTACAAACTCCGGATCCTGCAACCCATGATGGTCTATCCAGACGATGGGGAGTGCAAGCTGCTTTGCAGCATCAAGGAATTCAGGAGAGACAATGGGTTTATCCAGGATAAATATAGAATCACACTTCAACTCAGAAATCTTGCGAACATACTTCTCATCCAAGCCAGGATAGCTCTTTATCACAACTCCCTTTCCTCTCCCAAGGAAGCGCGCAAGCTGCAGAAAGGAAGAAAGTCCATCCACATCATTATCGAAGAAAAAGAGCGGATTCTGCGAAGCCTCAAGCAGGGTGCGTATTTTCAAGAGTTCTTTTTGGGAAAGCATCTACCTTCTTGAAAAAGGGATTTATATTTCTTTCTCTCTGGCTTCCGAGCAAAAAGTATTTATTGCCGGCTTTATTCTGGGTGGTATGGGAGAGGAAGTAATTCAGACTAAATTGAATGAGCTGATAGTTACAGCTAAAGATGATGAAGATGTCCTAGCTGTGGCTCTTTTTGGTAGCTATGCCAGAGGAGAAAGGCAAGCGCGCGATGTTGATGTGTGCCTCATTATGAAAAGCAAGAGCTACAGTAATCTAGAATTATCAAGGAAAGGGCATCAGTACTTAAGCAAATTCAACTTCGATATCCACATCTTTCAACAGCTTCCATTATACATTAGAATTAGGATTGTGAAAGAAGGAAAAGTCTTGTTCAACAAAAGTTATACGGAGCTTTTCGAAATCTACTTGAGGGCTATTAAAGAGTTCGGTCATTTTGAAAAATATTACAATATGTATTTGGAGACATTTGAAAATGCTAGATAAAAAGAGAATATTGAAGAAATTGGACGAGACGATGAGATACGTTGAGGAGCTGGAAGAGCTTACTCCCCAGACATTTAGAGAGTACGAGGACTCGTTAAAAACGAGGAGAAGTTGCGAGAGAACTCTGCAAATGGTAATCGAAAGTGTGTTAGATGTCATAAATATGCTTGTTTCTGGACTTGAGCTTGGGCTGCCTTCTGATGAAGAAGAAATGATAGCAAGGCTATTAAAAAAGAATATTCTAAGCAAGGAGATGGGCAAGAAGCTTATGGGAATGAAAAGCACGAGGAATTTCCTAGTTCATAAGTATGGGGAAGTGAAGGATGAACTGATTTTTGATAATCTAAAAGATAATCTCGGTGATTTTGAGCTATTCAGAAAGGAAGTTGTAGGATTCTTGAAAAGCAAGTGATGGTGGAGAGAGTCTACCTTCTTGAAGGAGGGATTTAAGTATTTTTCGCGCGGGGGAAGAACTAGTTCTGTGCAAGCCCGAACTTGACCTTGTTTCTGTCACCGTAGAGCTTAGGATTGTAGATTACTCCTCCTTGGCTATAAAAGTCCGCAGGGTAGTCTCCAATGTAAGTATTAGAGGGTATATAGACAATGCTTCTCGGCGTTGCAGTCCCGCCACCAGCAACCATTGAGAATCCGTCTTCAAATCCGACAGCTCCTGGAGATGATGAGACATTTGTTACGAATTCGAAATTGTAAAGGAAGTTGGGTGGATTTTCTCCAAGAAGGAATTTTATCTGTGGAACTAAGTTTACATTGTTAAGGGGGGTTACACTTTCTCCGATTCTGAATCTAGATCCATTTTGTAGGTTAATGGTAATTATCGCTCCAAGAGACATATCCGCACTTCCACAGAACTTCGCCTTTCCGCCATCGTTTGAGTCCTTCCAGTACAAGGTAATGTTGTTACCATAGGTCTGCACTCCAGGCATTGCTGCTCTTATGTAGATTACATCTGTAAACTTCCCCCTGCATTGAGGAACAAAGGAATCTTCAGATGGACCTAAGTAGATCGTGTCCTCTCCGTTCAAAGCCCTTAGAGCCAAAACAGGAATTGCAGATGTGTTCCAGCTAGGATTACTTCTTCCGCCGATATCTTGCTTTCCTGTTTGGTTGTATAGTTCTGTGGTTGTCTTTTCGAGTATGTAACTGGTATAAGTTCTGTTTCCACCCGTACTTATACATTGATTTACTTCAAACATGCAAGTCGAAGTGCAGCCCAAACTTCCTCCAGTAAATCCTAAAGAAGAGCAAGTCGCACCCCCCAAATCATCGCCATCACATTGCTCTCCAGGTTCCATTATATTATTCCCGCACACAGGGCCTCCGCCTCCGCCTCCGCCAGAGCAATCTTCTGGGCAGGTTTTCTCGTTTTCGCCGAAGAGTAATTTGGCTTTCCTCTGGCTGAGGTTAGATGAATAAGTAGAATCTGCATTCTGGACTGGGAGATTATTTACAACTTTGGTCTCGCCGAGTAGAATTATTTTTTTAACTCCATCTACAATCACTTGGATAGATCTGTCAGAACCAACATAATCGAGCTTCACCTTCCATGTCGAAGCGCCGAAGGTAACATTTACCGATTGCTTTACTTTTAATTCGGCAGAGTTCGTCGTGCAAGTCAAATCTCCGCACACTCCTGGGAAATTCTTAGAGACACATGCTCCGGCTGAGCATGCGTAGGGGCAGTTATATGAGACCTTCTGAATTCTCGGGCCACGTGGAAGGGTAGAGCAGAAGTATTCTGTAAGTTTCTTATCCGACTTGCACACATCTTCCTTATGCTGCGTGTAGTAGGTCACAACCCCAAAAACATCATAGACTCTTCCGCCGTCTGTATCTCTACATTGCCCACCGATAGGAAGGCCTGTAAATATCCCCGAAGAAATTGCAAAGATCGCGACAATCGCGAGCGCTAAAACAGAGCCAACTATCCATGTGGCGGCAGATGTTTTGCGCGCCGGCGCATTGGAAGAGCTAGGAGCATGGGAGATACTTGAAATCCTATGAGCTGTATGTCCTCTCCTCTTCATCGCTCCTCTTTTCATGATAAGTGTTTTTTTTTTGAAGTATTTAAAGTTTTGGATGAGCCATTTCCAGAATGCAGTTTTTTCCCACTATCTCCACTCAGCGCCAACAGCCTGCGAGATATTCTTATAGCCATCTCTCTCCAGCAAGTGCACAAGCCCTTGATTTATCTCTCCGACAACTTGAGGGCCTTGGAACACAAGGCCTGTGATGAGTTGTATAAGAGATGCACCGCATTTGATCTTTTTATACGCATCCTCTGCAGTGAAGATTCCGCCGACCCCGATTATGATAAATTTTTCCTTAGTTTTCTTGTAGATGTAAGAGATTGTCCTGTTTGAAAGTTCCTCTACAAGCTTCCCGCTTATCCCCCCTTTCCCAGGAATGTTTTTGCCGGGAATCTTTATCTTTTCTCTATCTTTTGTCAGATTTGTGCACACAAATCCATCAACTTTGAACTTTGAAGCGACTCTGATGATTCCATCCAACTCCTTTTCCGATAGATCGGGAGCAATCTTCAGGAAGAGCGGCTTCTTTGTCTTTACCTTCCGGATCTCGCGCAGGAGAGATTCAAGCTTTTGCGGAGAATGGAAGGGCTGGCCACCAAAAGCATTAGGGCAGCTTAGATTTATAGTAGTATACGCACCGATATGTGCAAAAGCTCTGTATGCTTTTACATAATCTTCTATCCCTTTTTCTGTATCAACTGTCTCTGGAGAATTTGTCTTCACAACATTTGTGCCGATGGGAATTTCAAAATGCGAACCGCGCAGTCTTTCAGCAACACGCGCACATCCTTCACTCTTCAACCCATAATTCACGACAAGTGCTCTTTCTTTTGGCATCCTCCAAAGGCGCGGTTTCGGATTTCCAGAGCATGGCTCCCCAGATACCGAGCCTATCTCTTCAAAGCCAAAACCAATGGATGGAAGTATCTTTGTAAGATGCCCATCCTTATCAAATCCAGCAGAAAGTCCTACCGGATTCCTGAACTTGATTCCAAGGATTTTTTGCTCAAGCATAGGATTAGAATAAGAGAAGCCAGCCCGCATCAGCCCCCGCGTCACAGCATTCGAGCCAAGAAACTTGCCAAGCACAAGAGTCCTGTCATGAACTCTTTCAGGATCAAGTCGAAAAAGGATTGGCTTCAGCACATTTCTGTACAGCGTACCTTCAATCGCATTCCTTACAGAGGTTATTTGCTCTTTCATCAAGAAGCCTGGGCAATTAAAGCCTAAAAATCTTTCCTATCTCCCCTTGTTTTTCATACTCATGCCTTTTCCGCAGCGGCCTTCGCGAAAGCGAGAAATACAGGAGAAGGCCTCTCGAAGCGGGAGGTGAATTCTGCATGATACTGAGTTGCAAAGAAAAATGGATGCTTGTCTTGCGGCAGCTCAAGGGTTTCTGCAAGCCTTAATTTATCTGCGGAAATTCCGCCGAATATCATTCCACCTGCTTCAAAGCGTTTCTTATACCTATTATCAAATTCATACCGATGCCTATGCCTCTCTCCCATCAAAAGCTTTCCATATATCTTGTGGGTGAGGCTCTTTTTTTTAATAGTGAAGGGACAATTCCCGAGACGCATTGTGGCTCCAAGCTTGTTCAAATCCTGGCCCGGCAGTAAGTAGATGATAGGATTCTTGGTTTTTGTAAATTCAGTAGAATTCGCATCCTTGAGGCCAAGCACATCTCGAGCATACTCGATCGCAGCAAGCTGAAATCCCAAGCATAAACCGAGGAAAGGAATCCCATTCTCGCGTGCATATCTGATTGCGCAGATCTTGCCTTCTACACCCCTGTTCCCAAAACCGCCGGGAACTATGAGCCCATCGATCTGAGTGTTATCCAACATCAGTCCTTCTTCAAGCCTTTCGGAATCAATCCACTCAACATTGATGCGGATGCCAAGAGTATGCTCGCAATGCCTCAGTGCATGCACAATGCTGACATAAGAATCCTGAAGGCGCGAATATTTGCCGACGATCCCGATAGTTATCTTTTTTTGCGCCCTTTCTTTGCGTTCAACTGCCCTTCTCCAGCTATCGAGATTTGCCCTGCCATTCTTCAGACCAAATTCTTCCAGAATCAACTTATCAAAGTTCTGCTCGATAAAAACAAGGGGCATCTTATACGTATCGCCAACATTATGTGAAGAGATTATATTTGAATATTTTACATTGCAGAAAAGGGCAAGTTTGCGTCTCGCCTCTTCACCGAGTGGATTTTCAGAGCGTGCGATAAGGAAGTTAGGATCGATTCCTGCACTCTGCAACGATCTGACAGAATGTTGTGCCATCTTTGTTTTCTGTTCCTTGAGAGTCAGTTCAGGAATGTACACAACGTGCACAAATTTGGCAGGCTCTTCAAATGCGATCTGCTTCGCTGCCTCCAGGAAAAGCTGATTCTCTATGTCTCCGACAGTCCCCCCGATCTCCACGACAACGAAATCAGCATTCTCGCGCTGAGCAATGGAATGTAGTGCATCTTTTATCTCATCGGTGATGTGCGGAATTGGCTGCACGGTCTTGCCTAAATACTTGCCCTCGCGCTCCTTGGCAATCACCTGAGAAAATATTCTGCCGGTAGTGATGTTATGTGCCCTGTTCAGATTCTTGTCTAGGAATCTTTCATATGTTCCCAAATCCTGGTCACCTTCATAACCATCTGCAGTGACAAACACTTCTCCGTGCTCAAACGGCGACATCGTGCCGGCGTCCACATTTATGTATGGGTCTATCTTCGCAATAGAAACATTGAAACCTTGCGACTGCAAGAGCTTTGCGATGGACGCAGTAACAAGGCCTTTTCCAAGACCGCTCATAGAACCAGTAACAAATAGATATCGTGCTTTTTTCACAGGGGGGAATTTATTAGCTATACGAGATGATTTGTGAGATGATTTAGATGATACTGCCTTAGAATGTGTCTTCTTTTCCTTTCCTCGAATCTTTGCCGCCTTCCGTGCCCTTCCCCTAACACGAGAAAGCTTGGCGCTCCTCAGCCTATGTTTCATAAATCTCCCCTTGTTTTTCAACAAAAGAGAGGGCGATATTTAATACTTTCTATCGGAAACAAAACAGGAACAAAACAAAGAAACCAGACCAGAACAAAACAAAATCAGGGCAAATCCAGAATCAATCTGCGCGGCTCTTCTTCTTCCATCTCTCGCTGCTCTGAGCTCTTCTGGAAGGCCTTGCACTTTCAGCGCCCTTTCCTTTCCATCTCAACCCGCGGGATTTACGGGCTGCGCTTGTGAGTCCCCTGTATGCTCTCCCTCTGCCAACATCAGAAATCCACTTCAAGCGAGGGTCTGCCTTTATCTCAGGGGCATTTGGATCAACAAGTATTACCTCAAACCACACATGCTTTCCATCTTTTGCAAGCCAATATGAGCTGAGAGCCTCAAGATTCTTGTAACGAGAAGAAGCCCTCTGCTCTGCAACCCATTGATGATTCATCCCGAGGATCTTCCTTATGGTCTGCCTCTTGCTTCTCCTCCCTTTTCTGGTAGGTCTTGGTCTTGTCCTTCCTCCGCGCATCAAACGAACGCGGACAACAATAAATCCTTTCTTTGCCTTGTAACCTAGAGCCCTGGCCCTATCCAAACGAGAGGGCTTTTCAATACGCACTATAGAATCGCTTCTTCGCCATTCGAGCATGCGTGCACGGAAATCTTCGATATTCTCTTTAGGATTCCTCCATGCTTCAGAAAGGTGCTTGTAAAGTCCCTGTGCCATCTTAGCTCCTTGATTCGAACATTTTTAAACCTTATTGCTTTCCAGCCAGAATGGGAAAAGAGCATGAGAAAGAGGCCATGGAAGGGAAAGTCAAGAACGAGTTCAAAAAAGCGATATCCATAGCAGTCATCCTTGCTCTCGTGATAAATATGATCCTCTTCGCAGCGCGGAAGATTCATGCCCTTCAATTCTGGCTCGTCATGATCGCCGCTGCAATTTTTGCCTTCATCATCCTGAAGAAATGGAAATGAGCAAAAAGATCAGAGAAAATTTCCTCTAGAGGCGGTAGTGAATTTCCCCTCTGAAAAAAACAGGGGGAAATGGAGAAACATGAGGGAAAAGAAAAGGTTTTTAACATTTTCTCCCTATAACGAATTATGGCAAAAGGAAAGGAATTATTTTTAGGAATAATCTTACTTGTTGTAGGAATCTGGGGCATCTACTACTTCAGCACTTTCGGTGCGCATGGCGCCGTAAGGATTGTGCAGGATGCATCTGGAGCACAGGTTGCACAGGTTTCTCCAGTGCTCATGGTGATAGAAGGCCTTTGGGGGATCTTCGTGACTCTTATCGGCCTAGTGTTCTTCGCTCTGGGAATAAGTGAGTTGAAGGGCTAAGAAGAGCTGGGAGCACGGGACTGGGGGCTGAAGCAGAGGGTAGTTCTTTCTGATTCTATTTTCCCTAGTTGCTAATTTGTTAGTTTGGTAATCCAGGTAAAGTTTATTAATCTCCTTCCCGAAAAAGCCTGCATGACACTCGCACAGGCAGCTGTAGAGATCCTGAATCTTATTCTGCTGACGGCAGTCATAGGATACATCATCTCTGGCTACATCAAACACCCAAGGAAGACCTTCAGGCAGCAGCATTCTGAGAAGGGAAAATTCTTTGACTGGGATGATTTCAAGTTCTCACTTCTTATCGCAGCTCCCGG
>DUFK01000016.1:13802-33313 GCA_013331945.1 Nanobdellota archaeon | reverse complement strand
TGCTTCTTTGGCTCGGCCCAACTTTTGTGCTTAGAAATCAGAAGAGAAAATTAAGCAGGAACATGGCAATCTTTTTGTTCTACACCGCATCAATAAACCTGTGGCTTTTTATCTTTAATATGATCCCCGTGCCACCATTAGATGGAAGCAAGGTGCTGATGGGATTGATTAATTCATTCGGGTGATCACTAATCCCAGACACTTGAATGGTCCCTGAACTTCTCAGAATAAGTGAATTGGCATAAGAAGTCTACAGCATTCTTCAGCGTTTCTCCCTGGACATTTCTCCACTGCCTTTCGCTGACAAGAATCGGATCAATTCCATACCCCCTACTTGCTTCTCTCAAGGCATCGACAGCACCCATATGATAATTTTGAGGTGCTTCTCTCTTTTTGATGATTGCGTAGGCTTCATCAGAATTCAATTTTCCGACTAAATCGACAAGGGCATCTACAGCCGCCTCATTGCCCCGCACGATGTGCACTGTCGGAAGATAAGCTGTATCCCAAAGCCTGTCACCCATATGGCAGTTCTGATCCACAAGATCGAAGTATGCATGTACTATCCCTTCTTTTCCAGCAAAGGCATGCAATGCGTACTGATAAAGGTATGTGAGATCAGAACCAAATCTGCTGTGTGAGTGCTCTTTTGTCCTCGTCTCTTCCCGTGCTATTTCATCCAGCCTTTCTTTTGCCTTAGGATTAGCAGCAGTTGTAAAAAGATGATATGTCGCGGAAGGCTCAAAAATCTTCTTGATTTCATTCCGGACTTCTCCGCCAGTGAAGCTGCGCTCATGATTGCTATCGTAACGTGGCTCTACGTTCACTTCAAGAAGCCGAAATGGTTTATCGACAACAATCGGCTTCTCTTCCTTTGTTTCAGTCTGAACCATGTTCCCCTATTTTAAAATAGCGGGAAAAAACATTTAAACCCTTCTAGAAATCTTTCTATCTCTTCATCCCTTTCTTGTGCGCCTTCCTCTCCCCCCTCTTTGCCTTTGCTTTTGCTTTCACTCTCGCGAGCTTCGCTTCTTCGCGTTTCGCGACTCTGACTCGCACTTTTTTTGCGGCAGCTCTGGCTTCTTTCTTTTCCTTCGCAACCTTGATTATATCTTTTTCAAATGCGATCTTATTTGCCGCCTCGTATTTGTGCACAAGTTCCCTCAACAAGTTCACGCGCTCTTGTATAGTATCGATAGTCTTGTTTATCTTTCGCTGTTCAATCTCCCTATCTTTCAGAACAAGCAACTCTCCACACTCTATGCACTCAAAATTTTGCTCGAGGGAGGATTCCTCACTCAGTTCAGTATGGCCCTTAGGACATATGTAATAATTCTTCTTTGTCCTGCTGTCCAGAAGCGAGGTCTGGCTCTCAAATTCCTTCGAATATTCGCGGATTAGAGAGCGTATAGCCCTTTCCACATTCAAAGACCAGAAATAGATAAACCACCCCTTCTTATTATCCTTCTTTCTTATCGAAGAGACAAGGTCATGATGATGGAGCTTGTAAAGTATGTTCCTCAGCTCATTTATAGTTATCTTTGCCTTTCCTGCGATTTTGAATTCATCTACATGGCCCTTATCTTTCAGGATCGGAACTAGCTCTGCCGCAGATTTCCCCGCGACTTTTGAAACAATCTCGCGCAAGGCCTCTTCCTCTATCTGCTTCAACCTGCCGGCCTGCTCACTCTTGCTTGTTTTCAGCGCTGTCCCTTTGGTATCTTTCATCATTCTTTCATTACAAAATTAAAGAAGAATAGCTGCGTGAAAGAATATATAACTTTCTTATTTTTCGTGACTACTGAGTAGTTTTTACAAATGTTTTTATAAATATTAAAATTTAGAAGTTTTAAGAAAGGGGGAAAGAAGCCTTTAAAAGAAGCCTAATCTAAAATAAATCATGGGACTGTTCAAGAAAAAGAGGGAAGAATTACCACCAGAAGATTTCTCTCTCCCAGAACCTCCGGCAATGCCACCAGAAGATTTCTCTGGCTTTGAGGATCTGCCAGAACTCCCAGATTTACCTCCTATCGATGATTTCGAGGCTGGAAGAATAAAGCAGGAATTCCGGGATCCGAGGATGCAGCTTCCTGCGCAAAGAAGGGGCGAGAAGATGAAGCCCGTAAGGATAGAGATGGAGGATTATGAGATACAGGCACTTCCGATGGCTTCACCTAGAATGGACATGCAAAATATGCAGCCCGAATATCCAGCTCCTTTCCCAACTACTTTTTCTGGCCAAGCCCAGCAACCTGCGAGAAGAATCATCTCGCCAATCGAAAGGCCAATCTTCGTCAAGATAGAGAAATTCAGGGACTCTATAGAGAATATTCACCAGATAAAGAATAAACTAAAGAGTGCCTCTTCATTGATACAAAAGATCAAAGAGATTAGGCAAAGAGAAGATTATGAGCTCACATCTTGGGAAAAGGAGCTCGGAGAGCTCAAAACAAAACTCGACAGCGTGGACAAAAAGTTGTTCTCAGATGTAGAATAGTTCTAATCAAAGCTTAGAGGGCACAAAATGAAAGCGCGGAGCCAAGAAAAAAAGATGACCAAGGGAGATTCTGTGTATGTTGGATTCGGTGATGAGAATCTGATCGGAGTCCGGAAAGGAACACTAAGCAGCACAGTCAACATAATCAGGCTTCTCAAAAGATATGAGGACTACAAAGAGCAGAGAGCAGAAGAAGCCAGGCTCAAAAAAGAGCTGTGTAATGAGCTGAATGGATGCGGAGAACTTCTCGATAATTTTGTTAATTCAATCCCACGCATCAAGGAAGAATACGAAAAAGTAAAGGAGGAGAAGAAGGCAATTCCAAGAGCACTTGTCGCGGTGCAGCCGCAACCCTTAGAGATGCAGTTTGCGCGAGAAGGCCAACAAGAAAGAGGCCAGGTACAAGCACGGACAAAATTTCAGCCACAGACTCGCACAGAAAAAAGAAAATCAGAGCTCGATACAGAACTCGAAGAGATCAAGACGCGACTCGCTGCGCTCGGGTGATGAATAATGGGAAAAATTCTAAGCGGATTCTGGAAAGGAATAAAGATTCTGCTCATTATCCTTGGAGTTATCGCACTGCTTCTGATCCTAGCAGGGGTTCTTGCATACAACTTTCTGACGCTCAAGGAGATAAAAGTCTGTGTCACGAATGACGTGAACGACACAAGAGTCCCATGCACTACAGATTCGCAATGCCGCCAGTATGTTGCAGATGTCGGCGAGGAATTCATCACAATCACGGATAAGATGCCTCCGCAACTGAAGGAAAAAATTTCCGATCTTCTCGGAGAAGCATCATCCTGCGAGCAGACATGCAAAATAAAAGAGATACGCGGGCTTGGGGAAGGAGAACTAGGGAACATCAAAGAATGCAACACAGGAGAGAAAGAGGTCTCGTATAAGCTCAAGGCAAAAGATCTTGTGCAGCTTTCAAGACTTTCTAAAGGACAGAAGTAGATTGAAGGGGAGAAAGATAGAGAAGCGACAAATTTTTAACTCCCTTTTTGATTCTAAGTAGATGATAAA
The DNA here is from genome assembly GCA_013331945.1 of Nanobdellota archaeon. Lineage (GTDB taxonomy): Archaea > Nanobdellota > Nanobdellia > Pacearchaeales > UBA12030 > UBA12030 > UBA12030 sp10106u. The sequence goes on along the minus strand of DUFK01000016.1, from coordinate 29,784 downwards.
AACTCGGAAACAGCTCATCCAAGCATATCTTAAATTCTTTCAGGGGAAGGGGCACAAGCAAGTGCAGAATGCTCCCCTCATCCCAGAACATGATCCCACAGTCCTCTTCACGACAGCGGGAATGCATCCCCTTGTTCCTTACATCCTTGGAGAAAGACATCCGCAGGGCAAGAGGCTCGTGAGCCTGCAGAGATGCATCCGCACCGGAGATATCGACGAGGTCGGAGATGATCTGCATCTCACTTTCTTTGAAATGCTAGGAAACTGGAGTCTTGGAGATTACTGGAAAGAGGAAGCGATAAAATTCAGCTATGAATTTCTCACATCAAAGAAGTGGCTCGGGCTCGACCCAAAGAAAATCAGTGTAACTGTTTTTGGCGGTGACGGGGAAATTCCGCGCGATCTCGATAGTGCAGAAGTCTGGAAGCAGGTTGGAATTCCAAGCGAACGAATCTTCTTCCTCGGGAAAGAGCATAACTTCTGGGGTCCTGCAGGAAAGACAGGGCCTTGTGGCCCATGTTCAGAGATGTTCTATGACACAGGCAGGGCAAAATGCAGCAGAAAATGTAATCCATCGTGCAGCTGCGGCAAGTATTTTGAAATATGGAACGATGTTTTCATGGAGTACAACAAGCTCGCAGATGGAAAATATGAGAAACTGAAACAGAGGAATGTAGATACAGGAATGGGCGTAGAACGGACTGTGGCGATGCTGCAAAACAAGGCAAATGTCTTCGAGATAGAAGTTTTTTCTCCGATTGAAAAGAGGATTGAAGAGCTTGCAAACATTGGTGGGGAGACAAAAGAGCGAATGAAGAGCATCCGCATCATCGCAGACCATCTTAAGGCTGCTTGTTTCATCCTTGCCGAGAGAGTGGCACCGAGCAATCTAGATAGGGGCTATGTCCTGCGCAGACTGATCAGGAAAGCGATCCGCCATGGCAGGCTTCTCAGAATGCAGAAATTCACAAAAGAGATTGCAGAGGAAATTCTAAAGATTTATCGGCGGGCCTATCCTCAGATCAAGGAACATGGATCATTCATTCTCTCGGAGATGGAAAAAGAAGAAATCAAGTTCCTTGCGACGCTTGAGAAGGGGCTCAAGAGGTTTGAGGATATAATAAAAGAAATAAAAACTAAAGAAATAAGCGGCAAAGATGCCTTTGACCTATACCAATCTTACGGCTTTCCGATAGAGATGACACAAGAGCTCGCGCAAGAAAGAAAACTCAAAATAGATGCAAAGGGTTTCGAGGAAGAATTCAAGAAGCACCAAGAGATGAGCAGGCAAGCGACAGAAAAACGGTTCAAGGGGGGACTTGCAGATTTCTCAGAGAAGGCAACAAAGTTGCACACTGCAACCCACTTGCTCCATCAGGCCCTGCGCAATGTGCTCGGAACAGAAGTAAGACAGCACGGTTCAAACATAACACCAGAGCGCCTGCGTTTTGATTTCAATTTCACCAGAAAAGTGACTGAAGAAGAGATAAAGAAAGTGCAGGATGAGGTTAACAAAAACATCAAGGCAGCACTTCCCGTAAAGAAAGAAGAGATGTCTTTCCCAGAGGCAAGGAAGCAAGGCGCGCTAGCCTTCTTCGGAGAGAGATATGGAGAAAAGGTCTCGGTCTACAGCATCGGAGGCTACAGCAAAGAAGTGTGCGGTGGGCCGCATGTCAAGAATACCAAAGAGCTAGGACATTTCCGCATAGTCAAGGAAGAAGGAGTTGCAGCTGGTGTGAGAAGGATAAAGGCTGTGCTGGAATAAAAGTTCCTAGAATAGAACTATCTCTTATTTCTTTCCCTCGAGGAGGATTTTCTTTTCTTGCGCTCTTTGGCAACAAGCCCCCCTGGATTCTGGCCTTCTTTGAGCTTGTGCCTAAAACTCGCTTTGGTCATGTAGTGATAAGCAGATTCTAATCTCCATGCAACTATTCTGTACACACGGACAATACTTCTGAGAAGCCTGGAAGCGAAACCTTCCTCACGCAATATCTTCTCAGCGCTCTGGAAAAATTCTGCTTCCTTGAGCAATCCAGCCTCTCGTGTAAGGATGGCCTGATGGATTGCTCTTTGTGCCTGCTCTCCCGCACGGGCGAATTCTACAGAAAGGATATATATCCTAAAAAACAAGTAGAATGGGAAAACAGCTATCAGCTCAAGCCAATAAAGCCTCACGAAAGTCTTCAGATTCCTTATGTGCCACCATTTAAATGTCAGATCTGCGGCGAGGAAGATCACAAGCAAAGTATCAAATATGAAAAGCTGGCTTCTATAAGTGTGCAGATCCACAAGGCTCCAGAAGGGATTCTCAAGAATGACGACGACGGCAAGAATTATTAGGAGTATCGGAACGACACGGTCAACAAACTTCTCCACCCGCCTCAATGGGTGTAGGTGCTCTTTAATCAAAACTGGCTTTTTCTTCTGCGGCCTCTTTTTCATGAGAAATCATAAAGAAGGAGCGTTAAATACTTTTCCAGAACAAAATTAGGACAAATTAAGATAATAGCCTAACACCTGCCATTTAACAAAGAGTTAGTGAGATTTCTGCCACGCCATATCCTGGACTTGACAGTCCCCACAGGAATCGAGAGCTCTTCCGCTATCTCATCGTATGAAAATCCAAGAGAGTTTAATTTAAGGGGGGCACTATACTTGCCCGGTATCAAAGGAAGGTATGATTCTGCACAGATTCTCTCCTCTAAATGCCCCCTGTTATCCACTCCATTACCGGGATACTCATTATCCAGCTCTCCATACCCGTAACCATTTAGATCACAAGAGAGAATTAAAGGATGTTTAGCGCGGTCTCTGCACCTGGAGTTGCTTAAATTAGTGGCTATCCTATAAAGCCAGCGCTTAATGCTTCCCTCATCCCTTAAAGTATGTGCGTTCTTGATGGCACGAAGAAAGGTTTCCTGTGTAAGGTCTTCTGCATCCTCCCTGTCCCCAGTAAGCTTCGACAGATATCTAAGTAATCCATCTCGATACCGCTCAAGATTAAGTTGAGCCGAGGCTGGTTTCCCGTTAGAATAATATTGGGATTGCATCTAATATCAGGAGAAAAAAGGTATAAAAATCTTGCCTGTTCCACCATTATGTTGGATAAGGCGATTCCATCTGCTTTCTCAGTTCCGTTCTTCCCCGATAAAGCCTGTTCTTATAGGTTGAAATAGAGATATTCAACTCTGCTGCGCCTTCGGCGCAGCTATCCCCAAATTGGTCAAGGAGCAGTGGCATTCTATAATTCTGTGGAAGTCTTTCAATAAGCTCATCCATGGAACTCTCAAATACCACTCTTTCTTCTATATTCCAGGCTGGATCTGCAACCGATTCTGTAATTCGGGAAGCATCATTCTTCTTCAACCTGAAAAAGTCTGAAACAGCACTGTTACAAACATTGTACAGCCAAGAGGATATGTCCTCCTTCTCCCTAACGTTATGATACCCATTAAATGCCTTCATGAAAGCTATAGAGAGAATATCATCGGCATCGGCGAAATTTCCAACTAAATTATTTATGCGATGTATAAGCTTTTTTTCATGTTTTCTCAAAAGCTTATCAAGCTTTTCTACCTCATTACTCGTAAGAGATTGGTGCATACATTTGGATGGGGCAAGAGTATAAAAGTTTTTCTAGAACTTTCGTCATGAGTTCCATAAGTCCTCAAAGTAAGCTCTGTAATATTCTGCAGATTCTTTATTCCTTATCAGCACAGAGGCCTCATTGTTCCTTTCGAGAGCGCTGAACCCAAGATTTGTGGATCCGATAATCACAGAGTCATCAATAATGATCAGCTTCACATGCAGTGTCTTCTTTCCGGAATCAAATTTCGCTTCTATTCCCCCTTTCTTCAGATACTCGATCATCCCTTTGTTATCCTTCTCTATGGAAGGGTTCCAATCGCTTTTGTCTAGAAGAACCCTTATTTCCACACCCCTCTTCCTTGCACCGATGAGCGCATCTGCAAGAAGCCTTACTTTATTCTCCTCGTTCTCATAGAACTTGAATTCGAACATCGCCATATCTATCCTTTCCGAGGCAGAATTTATCTTTTCGAGGACTGTCGGAAAATAATTTCTGTCCACAAGAGGGATTAACTCAGCATCTCCGGCGGAGATCTGAGTAGAAGGAAAATTTGCATTTGGATGGTAGAACAACAATGTTGCAATGGTAAAACCAAACGCAAAAAATAGGAGTAGGATAGAAAACTTGAGGTATCGCCATGTGATCGAGACCTTCTCCTTTCGTGCTTTTGCCTGCTCTTTTTTATAGAGCTTGTCTGCCCTTATGAAATCCATTCTCTCGTCTTAAAAAGAAAGGGAAAATCCATTTAAAAATCTGCGCTGTAATTCACACTACAGCTTTTGCTGTGCCTTCTGTTACTCAAGGTATAAAGCAGGCTTCCCCTGCACTGCCTTCTCTGCCTTATTCAAGGGATCGTGTTTCTTCTTATCTTGTGTAGAGAAAATTCTGACCTTTGATATGTGTCTCTCGAATATCTCCACAAATCCGTTCAAGGTTTTGTGGTCTTCAGGAACTGCATATATGGATGCACCTGAAACAACCTTCCCTTTTTTCCTCACAATAGAGAGCAAGCTATCAAGATCTCTTTCGATTGATTCGACAAGCTGCATGGCTTTAAGGGCACGCTCTTGTCCAGAATTTAATTTCTTGGCATTAGGCCATTCTGCCAGGGCAGCAAAGCCCTTTCCTCCGTATTTGTTCCAGAACTCTTCTGCAAGATGAGGAGTGAATGGAGCGAGGAGTAATGCGATATCGTGCGCTATTTCCTTCATTGTACCAGCGCTTGCAAAATTCTTGTATCTTCCGACTTTTTCAATAAAAGTAAATATCTGCGAGAGAGCTATATTAAATCTAAGGGTCTCTATCTTTTCCGAAACAGCAGAAATCAGCTTCTCCTTTTCCGCTATCAGATATTCGTCTACAACATCGTTGCCCTTCTTCGGATAATCAGCAGAAAGAAGGCCATACAGCTTCTGCAAGAAGCGATAGCTCCCATTTATTCCCTGTTCTCTAAATTCGAGATCACTTTCAGGAAGCGCAGCGCTCAATTCGAACAAGCGGATGGTATCAGCGCCATACTTTGCAAGCATGTCATCACAGCTTACGATATTTCCTTTGCTCTTCGACATGATCTCTCCATCTTTCAGCACCATTCCCTGGGTGAAAAGGCGGGAGAAAGGTTCTCTGAACTTCAAGTAGCCGAGGTCTGCCAAGGCCTTAGTAAAGAAGCGCGCATAGATAAGATGAAGGATCGCGTGCTCAACTCCCCCGATGTAAAGATTCACAGGCATCCAATATTCTGCCTCTTCTTTTGCAAAAGGTCTCATCTTATCCTGCACAGAACAGTAACGCAGGTAATACCAACTACTATCCACGAACGTGTCCATAGTATCGGTCTCACGGCGTGCAAGCTTCTTGCACTTAGGGCACACAACCGGTACCCATGACTTTGCACTTGAAAGAGGATTTCCTTCTCCGAACTTCACTTTATCAGATGCAGGCAATTTGACAGGAAGTTCGCTCACAGGAACAGGAATGATGCCACAATCTTTGCAATAAATAATCGGTATCGGAGTCCCCCAATATCTCTGCCTTGAAATCAACCAATCCCTTATCTTGTACTGCACGCTCTTCTTTCCAAGTTTTTTCCTTGCGAGCTCCTGCGTGATCTTTTCACGTGCTTCTTTGCTATGCATACCTGAGAACTTGCCGGAGTTTACAAGAATTCCCTCTCCCCCGTATGCGCTTTCTGCAAAAACTCTTCTCCAAAGAATCCTCATATCATCGACATTAAGGAAAGGCTCAACTTTTGATTTATCCAGCCACAATACACCATGAATCTTTTTCTCTTCTTCTGAAATTTCCACCTGCTTACCATCCACAAGCTCAAAATATAAGCCTTGGAATTGCGCCCATCTATTTTGCTTTTTAACTACATGATAGAATTGTGAATGAATCCTAGGTCCTAGTTTTTTGACAAATCTGACATTTTTGTAACCAGTTTCTTCTGTAATCTCTCTTTTGCCAGTTTCAATCGGGTCTTCTCCTTCTTCTACTCCACCTATTACAAACCCGTGCCAGAATGTCTGTTTCCAGTCCAGGCAAAGATACTTATCTTCTGCCCAGTGTTTAACAACACAGACAACAGAATCGCGTTTTTTGAAAGGAAGATTTTCCCTTATTGCATCTTCGCCATCAGTTTTGATTATGAATGGTTGTACAACCTCTTTCACAGGAAGCTTGTGTTCTCGGGCAAATTCAAAATCTCTCTGGTCGTGCGCAGGCACTGCCATCACAGCTCCTGCACCATAATCCTGGACAACAAAGTTTCCGACATAGACTGGAACTTCTTCTCCAGTCAAGGGATTCATGGCATGCCTTCCGATGAACATTCCTTTTTTCTCGCCCTCTGCGGCAAGCCTCTGCATTCGTGTTTCCTTCTTCACCTCCTGCAGGAATTTCTTGAAAGGAGCTTCGTACTTAGTGCCTTTAACCCATTTATCCACGAGGGGATGTTCTGGAGCAAATACTACAAAGGTCACGCCGAATAAAGTATCGATGCGGGTGGTGAAGATAGGGATAGTTGCTACAATCTCATTTAAAACATGTGGCTCTTCCTCGCTGTTGAAATGTGATTTATTTCCGGTAGTTAGCACAAATTCTGCAGACAATCTCTCAGCAATTTCTTTTGGATGACTTACTGGAACTATGTGGTCCTTTTCATCAGCTATAACAGTTATGCTCTCGGATTTCTCTTTAATTCTGTTAAAATCAAAGTTCCAGTCACATGCCTTCTCCACTGCCGGCCGTTTCTTCCCATCCAAAAATTCTGTCCTTAGCGGTGGAGCAACCATAATCAATTTCTTGATTTTTGTACCCAGCTTAGGGAGTAACTTCATTGCGAGAACTCCGCCAAGAGAATGTGTTATGATCACGGATTTACTATTAAATTTGTATTTCTTCAAGACAAATTCTGCCTGTTCTTCTATATTCGGCTCATTCGGATTGGGCAGGTTTGGCGCAAATACTACTTTTCCGCCTTGCTTCTCAATTTCTTTCTTCAGCCAAGGCCAAAAAACACTTTCTGAAGTGTCTTGAAACGCATGGAGGAAAATAAATTCTGAGTTTTTAATATCCAAGTTCTCAACTTTGAACTGCACCTCTGTCCCCTCACTCTTGCCAATCCAGTTCTTCTGCATCACTTTCACCTTTTCAGGCCATTCCAATTTTTCTATATCTGAAAGGAGCTCATCGGCATAATCAGTGATCTTGAAAAACCATTGCTCCAGCATCTTTTCCTGCACTTCGCTCTTGCATCTCCAACAGCACCCATCAATAACCTGTTCGTTCGCAAGAACTGTTTCACAGGAGGGGCAGTAATTCACAGGCGCCTCCTTCCTGTATGCAAGGCCCTTCTCGAAGAGTTTGAGAAAGAAAAGCTGATTCCATTTGTAGTATTCAGAATTGTGTGTTGAAATCTCGCGTTGCCAGTCATAACTGAAGCTCAGGGCATGAAGATGCTCTTTCATCTCTCCAACATTCTTCTCTGTCCATTTGTCTGGAGAAGTTCCTTGCTTGACGGCAGCATTCTCAGCCGGAAGACCAAAAGAATCAAAGCCCATCGGATGAAGAACGTTAAAACCTTGCATCCTCTTATAACGCGCTATGCAGTCTCCGAGGCAATAATTGCGCACATGACCCATATGCAATTTTCCGCTAGGATAAGGAAACATCTCAAGGCAGTAGAATTTACGCTTCCCCTTCTCCACCTTTGCTTTGAAAATTCCGGCTTTCTGCCACTCTTCTCGCCATCTCTTCTCGATGGCCTTGAAATCAATATCTTCAGCTGTCATCTTCTGCGCTCTTCCTGCTACAGGGAACAAATCCAAGATTTAAAAATTTATATAAGCAGGACAAGTCAGCGCCAACGAACGCCCCCCCTTATCGCCGGTCCAGTTTTCTCTCGACCTCTCTTTCCCTTTCACTGACCTTTTTCCTTCGCTCTTCAAGCTCTGCCTGTGTCACCCATCCATCCATGTACTTATTGGTAAGGCTTGTGCAGATCCCACCTTCATGTGGCCTGAATTCTGCGACAACACTTTTTTCATCTCCGGCACCATAACGAATCAAGAAAGCGTAGCTAAAAGGAGAAAAATCTCCCAGAACGAGTTTAGAATGATAGACTGCAATCTTGTCATCGCCCTTCTTAAAAGGAATGCTTGTCCTTTGGAAAAGCAGACATACCTCATCAAGGCCAGGATAGAGCTTCTGCGCCAAAGCCAGATATCTTGCTTTCCCGTCAGAAAGATTCTCTTCAGGAATCTGCAGTGCATTATCTACAAATAGCTCATAATTATTAGACATCTTAACTTAGTTCTACCCCTACCTTACTCACCTCAATAGAAAGGTAAGTTTTAAAAATCTTATCAGTGTTAAGCTGGGATGAACGGGCAACATTTTATCCTGGACGCGGTATGCGGCACAGAAGAAAGAGCAAAGCTGGATGATGAGAAACTGATGCAGAAAGTTCTTTCAGAGCTTCCTGATGTGATCAAGATGAACAAGCTTGCCGCGCCATTCATCGTAAGGGGCGCTGAACACAACCCAGGACTTACAGGAGTCGCAATCATAGAGACCTCGAACATCGTCCTTCACACGTTCACAGAAACAGGCAAGTTCTCGCTGGATATATTCTCGGTAAGGCAGATAGATGAAGAGAAAGTGCTTGAATATATGCGCGAGAAGTTTAATTTCAAGATCCTAAGAAGAAATATGTTTGAGAGGCTGTAGAGATTCAGATAAAACTTCTAAAAATTTGATAGAAAGATTTAAATAAGTGAGCTCACTTATTTACCTATGACAAATATAACACTTTCAATAGAGGAGGAAGTATACAGGAAAATGCGCGGGTATTCTGAAATAAAATGGAGTGAATTTGTGCGCAAGGTCATAAAAGACAGGCTAGAAGAGCTTGAAAAGATCAAACATAAAGAAAAAGATGGTATTATATCCATGCTAGTATCAGAAGAAGTTCTGAAAAAAGATTGGGATAATAAGCCAGATGAAAGATGGGATAAGGTATAAAATGTACAATCAAAAAGAGATAGTTCTTGTTCCTTTCCCTTATTCAGATCTTACCGGAATTAAACAAAGGCCGGCGCTTATTCTCTCAAATGAAGAAGTAAATAAAACCCAGGATCTAATCTGCTGCCTTATCACTAGCAATCCATCAAAAGAGGGGATTTTAATCAAAAATAATTGCTTTGAAGATGGCAACTTACCGTTTAAAAGCTGGGTGAAACCGCATAGGATATTCACGATTCATACGAGCATAATAAAGAAAAGGCTCTGTACAATAACTAATGAGTTCCATGATGAGATAATTAGGATAATTGACAATTACCTAAAAAGAAGATAATTATACTTGACACTTGATAAGGAATATCTTAAGAAGAAATTTATTTGATAGGCTGTAATCAGCCAAGGTTTAATCTGATAAGCTCCTGCATATCGTGCGATAATTGGCCTAATTTTGAATCGATTTGCATATAATCTTCGTTGGGGCATAATCTATCCACCAACGATTTTTTATCTGGATGTTCTGTGATAAATTCTATGGCTCTCCTTCCTTCTAACACAATTGCCCTTTTAACGAATTCATAAGAGGCCGATATATCCAGCAATTCATGTGCATTCAATGTACCCTCTTCAAGACCAGAAATTATTTGTAAGAAGTCCTTATTTTTCGTGGTTGGATAGCCCCTCAGCGCAGCAGCGAGCTTTTCAGACATTTCATCCTCAAGTGTCTCCGAGTATGGTCTGGAATTCCTCCAATCGAACTTGTAGTTATGTTCTCCTGCCATACACTGCATCAAGAAACACAGGCTTTGGAAAGATCTTCTTCCTTTCTCATTTGCAAGTGTCTGTTGCCCGAGAAGCTTCATCCCAGAATCAATTATGTAATCTCTTGCATTATCTTCCATTTTAAAAACATGAATGGCAAAGTATAAATATCTTACTGGAAGAGAACTACTTCTTCCTTGCAGCCTTGCCCTTTCCGACAGCGCGATGATTGAAGAATTCAACTTGCTGCAATCTCTTGACAGCTTCCTTTCTTGTGGCATAACAACCAAAACTCATTCCAGTCTTCTCGGACAGAACACACCACTTTCTTCCGCGCTTTACTATAATAACAGTGTAGATTACAGCAGATTTATAAATTTTGTAATTATAGGCAATTTAGTTAAGGGAAGACATGTCAGACAAAATAAAAGGCCCTGATTTTGACAAGGAGCTGAGCATCCCAGAACTCGTGGCCAGCATGAGCCATATCGGTTTCCAGGCGACAGAGCTTGGCAAAAGCGCTGAGATCCTGAAAAAGATCAAGAGGGATAAAGCTCTTCTGTTTCTCACCTTTACGTCGAACATGACTAGCAGCGGCCTGCGCGAAGTCTTCGCCTGGCTCTGCAAGGAGCGTATTCCCTCTATTTTAATAACAACCGTAGGAAGCATTGAAGAAGATATAATGAAAGCCTCTGGAGAATTTCTCGCTGCAGGAGAGAAAGAGAACGATGCCGAATTGAGGGAGCAAGGCCTGAACAGGATCTACAATATCCTCGTATCAAATGAGCACTACACCAAATTTGAATCTTTCATGGAACAGGCACTGGAGAAAACTTATGTGAATCAAAAGAAAGAGGGAAGGCAACTCACTCCCAGTGAGCTCTTCCACAATCTGGGAAAGGAACTAGATGATGAGAATTCAATCCTCTTCCAAGCCTCTAAGAATGGAATCCCTATCTTCTGTCCTGCTGTCACAGATGGCAGTTTTGGCATCGCACTCATGATGATGCAAGAGAAACACAAAGATTTCGGCCTGGATATAGTAAGGGATATGAAAAAGCTTTATGAGATCACTACAGAAAAACAAAATGAAAAAGAGCGGAAGACAGCTGCCATCGTCCTCGGCGGAGGAGTGCCAAAGCATCATGCAATCCTTTTCAATTCACTGAAAGGCGGACTTGATTACGCAATATACATTACAACATCCTCTCCGGAATCAGGATCGCTCTCTGGCGCACCGCCAGAAGAGGCGATGAGCTGGGGCAAAGTAAAGGCAGGAGCTTCCTTTGCGAGAGTCAAGGGAGATGCAACAATCCTTTTCCCATTACTGGCATATTGTATGAAAAAGATTTGGAAAGAGTAAAGCTGAGTGAAGGAAGATTTATAAATATGTAATACATGTAATACACATGGGAGATATGCTTACGGTGAGGAATGTCGATGAAGAAATTTATAGAAAATTTAGAGAGAGGGCTCTTGCTGAAAAAATGAAAATTGGGAGGGCTTTAGCAGAAGCCATGAATCTGTGGGTAGAGTTTGGAAGAAAAGAAGTTGAAAAAGACCCAAAAAATTTAATTAGGATAACAGGAATAATCAAAACAAAGAAAAAAGTGAGATGGAGTGAAGAGGTCGATGAAATTCTGTATGGTTGGAAAAAATGATTTTTTTGGATACTAGCTATTTGGTAGCGATAGAAGTTGAAAAAGACCAAAATCATCAACAAGCTGTCAAAATAAGAGATGATATAATTAGGGGGAAGTTTGGAAAGCTGTTTATTTCTGATTATATTTTTGATGAGACCGTAACAGTTACTTTGGGAAGAACAAAAGATATAAAAAAAGTTATTTTTATCGGAGAACACCTGAAGGCATCTTCAAAAATATTTAAAGTGGACGAGAAGATTTTTCGGAAAGCATGGACCATATTTAAGGAGCAAAAAGAAACTTACTTTAGCTTTACAGATTGCACAACGATAGGAATAATGGATGAGAATGATATAACTAATATAGCAACATTCGATAAAGAATTCAGGAACGTTCCATGGATAAAGGTTATTGGGTAATATCTGCTTTTATAATTTCTTGCATACTGCATGAGGGGGATTTGGAGATAATAGGGTTCATTTACTCGCGCCGTCAAAGGGCACAAACTTTCTCCCGCATATTAGTAGTTAAGAACTGCTCCATCTTTTCTCTGATATCCCTGGGTATGGGGGTTGGCTTTTTAGATTCGTTATCTAGAAACAAGGCAGTCTGATAGTGAGTTCCAAGTAGAGCATCATTTCCATCGTAGATTCCTTGTGATAGGTCATAGCTGCTATTGCCTATTCGTGCAAAAGAAGATTCTATCCTGATATCTTTACCCGTAGTTACTTCACCAAGATACTGTATGTGCGACTCCAACGTCATCCTGGTCAATCCTTCTNNATTGCCAATCGGTATAAAAAAACAATGCTTTCGATGCCTAAGTGATTATTATCATCGTATAGCTCTTCCGTAATGGTTGGGTGGAATATTGACTTTTTTGTATTTTCTCCCATTGTAGTCTTATAGGATTATATTTTTGATTTCTTCTTCCAAAAATTATTTTCTAAGTACTCATCTCGCTTAAATGCGACTCCTTTCCAGAATGCCTTGTAAACAGAATTATGCCACCGGAAGTTTTCCTTATCCTCATCGACCTCTATCTTAATTGGATTTCTGCCCCAATCTACAGTAACAACCTTGTTATCGTAAAGCCATATGTATCTTTTCCCGAAATCGTATTCTGGCGCAACCCATTTAATGTTCCCAGTCACAAAAGAGAAATCAGGGTGCTCTCTTTTGCCTTCATTCAGGATAACACGACATTTGACACCAAGCTTCCTTTTTAGCTCCTGCGAGAACTTATAGTAATCGAGACTGGTAAAGTTGCTCACATGCCCCCCATTGCCTAAAAAGCTGTATGTCTCTTCAGTTTTGCGGCTGTTCTGGAACAGGTTCAGAAAGAAATTTTTGAATGCGGGAACTCCTTGCAAGACTTTGACTTGCCCATCTAATTCCCCTTCAGAAAATTTGGCTAGTTTTATCCTCTTCTTTACTTCCCTCATCAAAGTACTTTTTTCCATAAGCCTCGCTCTCTCATCTGCCAAATCACTCAAGAATCCTTGCTGATTCGGCCCATAAATCTTCACGCCATCATTGTCGGAGGTATAAACAAGCCCTTTCTGAATCAGCCTCTGCAAAGTGTTATACACAGTGCCCCTATGGAGCTGGCTCTTCTTGATAACATTGCCAATGCCAGAGCTTCCGCCTTGCACAAGTGTAGAAAAAACAAGAATTTCAGCCTTTGTCAGGCCCAGCTTCTCTAGGATAAATCCTAAATCAGTGTCCATTCTTAGCCTTATTTTATAGGGGCGCTAAACTATTTAATCCTTTCTAGGTGTCGCCGTGCGGCACGGTAGCCAGGGTATTTATCGTTGAGGTACACAAAAGAGATATGGTGGTTAGGGTAGCAGGGCGTTGTAGTTCTAAAGATAGGGCAGGAAATCCATGCCTTGGCCATGCCAAATATCCCGATGGAAAATGCTGGAGGCATACAGAATGCAGGGCATGAGGTTTGGGGATCCATCAGAGAGAGCAAGGGCTCTGGAAGCGGCAGCCAATTTAGAAGATAGGCATTTAGATATAAATCGTTCTCCTATCCTCATTAACTCCATACTTGCGAAACATGAATTGCTTTCAGAGGTCCGAGATTTCTTTAAATCAGAGCAGGTCATAGAGCATTCTGTCCCGCACATAGTTTCAAAAACAGGTGCATGCGAAAGCCATGACAGGATATTCAGCTTCGACTATTATGGCAAAGAAGCCTACCTTTTGCAATCATGTCAGCTTCACCAAGAATGTTTCCTGCCACACTTCGGGGAAGTCTATAGCATCAACTCTTCTTTCAGGAAAGAGCATTATTTTGATACAAATAATCATCTTTCAGAAAGCACACTCATAGAAAGTCTTTGCAAAGATGTTCCTCTTGAAAGGGAATTGGGATTCATAGAGGGAATGTACAAGAAGATAGCAAAGAATATATTGGAAAGAGGATCAAAATCATTTGAGTTCTTCGGACTCTCAAATCTTGAGGCACTCCTTAAGCCGTTTGAAAGAGTTACTTATGAGGAAGCGGCGAAAATCTGCGGAATCCGAGAAGGAGATGATTTCTCCCCAGAAGATGAAAGAAGAATACACACAGAGATCGGAAAAGCAGTCTATGTAATGTATCATCCAGAGCAGATAAAATTCTTCAGCACGAAAAGAAATGGCAAGCATGCAGTCTCCGCAGATCTTTATCTTGATGGATGCGGTGAGGTCACAGGAATTACAGAGACTGAAAGTGATCCTAAAGTTCTGGAGGCGCAGTTCATGCGCTCTCCCCTGAAAGATTCAAGGGATCAATACGAATGGTATTTTGAGCTACATCGAGAGTTTGATTTTCACCAAAGCGGATTCGGCATGGGTGCTGAAAGGCTTCTCAAGTACGCTTGTGGCTTACCTCACATCGCTCTTGCGGTTCCTTTCGCAAGATTATCCGGACATCTTAATCCCTAATTTAAAATGGATTCAACTGAAGCTAGAGAACCAAAAGTAAACAATTTCTATAAGAACGGATTTGATAATTTTCTTGAGTTTAGAAAGGCCTCCAAAGTGGAATATGGCGGGTTAACGGCCATGGTGCTAGAGAGACTAGAAAGAAGTCTACCTACAGGTAAAATTGCGAATATCTTAGATGTCGGATGCGGGGATGGATATATTACTTCCTTGCTAATGAGGGATCCATATATAAGTGAAATGACTAACTTCTATTTGCTTGATCAGAGTAGAATGGCTATAGAAGAAGCAAGAAAAAGAGTTCCGAGAGCAAAGGGGTTCATAAACAAAGAGATCATAGAATATCTTTCAACAACTGTAGATAAAGAGTTTGACGCGATATTGGCTCTTAACAGCTTATACGGGATAAAAATAGATATCGAATTTGTTAATAAATTAATGTCAAAGCTAGAACCTGATGGGGTATTTATACTAGCACTCGCAACTGGAAGGAGTCATTTTGTCGAATTGCAGAAGAAGTATTGGTCAAAGGCTCATGCAGACCCGTTCTATAGGAAAAATGTTTTCGATGATGCCGAGCAAATTTTTGGAAATGTGGAAGGAAAAATCATTAGAACTCCGCTAGAGACTACCGATCTTAGTATAGAGCAATGTCAGAAAATAGCGTTATTCATGCTTTACGCAGATAAGGTAACAGATACCATTGAAGAGCTTGCAGAAGAATTAAAAGAACTTGGAGAGATAGGGTTAGAATACGGATTTTTATCTGTTAAAAGGGAGGATTGGGAAAAATCACAGAATAAAGAGAATCTTGAAAGAAGGCTGTTCAGAGGGGTGAGGGAGGGCGATTTTGGAGAGGTGAGAAATCTTATCGAAAAGGAAGAAGTAGATGTTAATGCTAGAGATGACATAGGAGGTACATTACTAAGTAGGGCGATAAGTCGTTTAAATTTCTACCGCGGGGAATATGAGCTGATTGTACAAGTACTCTTAGAATCTGGTGCTGATGTTAATGCGAAAGGTGTACATGGTGAGACACCGTTGATTGAGGCGGCACGTTATGATGATATTAAGACGGTAAAGCGATTACTAGAAGCTGGCGCAGATAGTAACGCGCTTGTAGAGTACGGAAAGGAAAGAGGAGTGGGTGAATTTGTTCCGCCCTGGGGAATTGGAGCTACTGCACTGATTTTCGCATGCGCAAATGGGGATGAGCAGATGGTAGAATTACTATTAGAACATGGAGCTAATGTTAATGTAACGAGTGAGAGGCATGGCACAACAGCCTTGAACATGGCATATGGAAGGGAGCTCAATGGGCTTGTAGAGTTACTTATCGGGCGTGTAGATATTAAAAATGAAATCGAGCAAGCAATAAAGAAGAAGAACTCTAAATTGATTAAATTCCTTGAAGAGTACACAAGAGATTACGGGCTCTTATCCTTAAGTAAATCTGACCGGTTAAAGGGAGCAATGGAAAATCTATTATTTATCCCATGAATCTCACGATGAAAAAAATCCTCGTAACAGG
>DUFK01000016.1:0-13706 GCA_013331945.1 Nanobdellota archaeon | reverse complement strand
GCTGCATTCGGGCCAGAAACACCAAAGGAGAATACACCGAACGAGACAATCCAAAAGCCGACAACAATCTATGGAATCTCAAAAGTATTTGGCGAGCTTCTCGGAGACTATTATTCAAGTAAGTTCGGACTGGATGTGAGAGGGTTAAGATTTCCGGGAATCATAAGCTGGAAAGTAGAGCCGACTAATGGGACAACAGATTATGCGGCACAGATGTGTTTTTCTGCAGTAAGGAAGGGATGCTATTCCTGCTATCTCAAGGAAGACACAAAGCTTCCGATGATGTATATGCCAGATGCGATAAGGGCGTTGATTGAATTAAGCGAGGCTGATCAATCAAGACTGGAGCATAAAACAAACTTCAATGTAAATGCGATGAGCTTTGCCCCATTTGAGCTTGAAGAGGCAATAAGAAGAGAGATACCTGAGTTTTCCATTAGATACAAGATAGATCAAGTCAAGCAAGCGATAGCGGATTCCTGGCCAAACTCACTAGATGACTCTGCAGCGAGGGAAGAGTGGGGCTGGAAGCCAGAGTATGGTCTAGAGGAAATGGTGAATGAGATGATAAAGAACCTGAATAGAAGGTTTGAGCCGCAGGAAAATATAGCGAGGGTAAGGAGGATCTCTGCAAGAAGGTGGGGCTGGACTAAGTAAATTCTCCAAAAAGAGAATATTTCTCATCCCCTTAAGGCAAAGATGATGTATACTAAACTACGGCAAACATTAAAAATATCAGGGGGGCTATAAAGAGTAGATATGACATCCTCCGCACACTAAAGTGTGCGGTTTCCTGACGCTTTGGAGGGGGAGGCTATAGCACACAAACAAATGCCAGAGAAAAAGCTTATACGAGGGAGAACGCATTCATCTGCGAGCTAAAGCTCGCGGTTTTCTGCGTCTGGAAATAAAATGGCGGGGAGATTTTTGTTAAAATCGAATTTTGGAGTATTAATTCTGACTAGCCTAGCTATACTGCTTGCTACGGCCATAATAAGCTCAATTCTCGCACAACCTAATGCCGACGACATTCAGGTACAGGAAGATGTACAGATTGATATGCAAATTTATTCTTCAAAAGTAGAGCAAGAAGTATTGGACCAGATAAGAGATAATGGTTCGGCTATGGTTATCGTTGAATTGGATGGTGGTAATCTTGACTTTTCTTCATTAGAAAGATTGCGAGAAATTGTGGAGGAAAACCAAGATGCAGTTCTTTCTACACTATCGGCAGAAGATTTTGATATCGAGGTCCGCTACAAAGTTATAAGCGGATTCTCCGGTAAAGTAACATATTCTGGACTTAAAAAACTTGCGGAGAACATTTTGGTTAAAAAAATTTATGGGGGAAAGTTTTTTTATCCTCTTTTAGAAGAAAGTGTTCCTCTCATCAACGCAACACGTGTCTGGACACTAAAAGATTTTCAGAATAGAATTATAACTGGGAAAGGTCAAACAATTTGTGTCATTGATTCAGGAGTTAATTACACCCATCCAGATCTCGGCGGTTGCTTTGGACAAGGATGCAAAGTTATTGGGGGTTGGGACGCCCATGGTAATGATCCCGATCCAATTAATGATGTTAATTGTGGTGATCACGAAACTGATTGTGGTCATGGCACACACGTCGCAGGAATTGTTGCTGCAAATGGTGGAATAAAGGGTGTTGCGCCAGATGCAAATATCGCTGCAGTAAAGGCTTGTGGATTTATTTTTGGTCTATGGACATGCCCTAATTGGGATATGCTAGAGGGAGTAGATTGGTGCATAAATAATAAAGATAATTATAACATCAGCGTCCTAACAATGAGCCTCGGTCATCCGGGTGAATACAATTCAACAAATTGCCCAACATGGATGGATCAGGCTATTAATAATGCATACAACTTAAGCCTCCCATTTACAATAGCAGCTGGGAATGGGGGGCGTAAGAGCGGAATTGCAGATCCGGCTTGTTCTCCGAAGGCAATTTCAGTTGGGGCGACCTATGATGAAGCTAGGGGACCGAGTACATATTGTCTTGAAAGAGATGTTTTCGGCGATTGTATGAGGAGCTGTACGGATAACACTACAAGAGCGGATAAAGTAACATGTTATTCCAATTCTGGCACAGAACTTGATTTGATGGCGCCCGGTTCGTTAATACATTCTATATGGTTTGACGGAGACTACAATTGGATGCATGGCACATCCCAGGCAACACCCCATGTGGCAGGAACAATAGCCCTAATGAAGCAGTACAAGCAAAACCTAACCGTAGACCAAATCGTCTTCAGACTTAAATCCACAGGAGTCCCTGTTGTAGATGAGGGGAACGGATTAATATTCTCAAGAGTGGATGCTCTGGCAGCGATATGCACAGTACCCACAAACGGCATGGCCATAACAGAGAACACAATTTTATGCGCTGGGACATATAATCTTCTCGATGGCATTTCTATAGGGGTGCCAAATATCATACTTGACTGCAATGGCGCAACAATAATAGGAAATGGGGCAAATTATGGAGTTTATAATAATCAGCACAACAATGTTCATATAAAAAGCTGTAATATTAAGAATTACGGCACCGGCATTGCAGTATATAGCTCGTCTGAGAATTTTATTGATAGCAATGTTTTAGACAACAATACGTACTATGGTGCAGATGTTGCTTTTTCTGCGAACTATAACACCTTAAGAGATAACATAATATCAAATAATGATATCCATGGGATAAAACTCTACCAAGCAAGCCATAACATACTTCAGAATAATTTAGTAGAGAACAATAATGGGTATGGATTTGATGTTGCCTCTTCTTCAAATGAAAACTCGTTTACGAATAATACTGCTAATAGCAATCTTGTCGGAATTAAGATTTATGACTCCACCATCAATAACGCACAGAATAACACTCTCTTCGACAATACTTTTGGTATCCTGAATGAAAATTCCAACTACAATTCTTTTAGAGGCAATATTGTTACAAAGAACCAATATGGAATAGATTTAGGGGCTTCTGCCAATAACATAATCACGAGAAATAGGTTGGTTAACAATAGTTATGGTATGTGGATGTGGTCTAGCAATCTCAATACAGTTTACAATAATATCTTCAACAATACAATCAATGCGCATGATGATGGAGCGAATAGCTGGAATATAAGTAAAACACTGGGAAAGAACATCATAGGAGGAAAGTATCTCGGGGGGAATTCATGGCACGACTACGCCGGAAAAGATTCAACCAGAGATGGACTTGGAGATACAATGCTGCCGTATAACAGCACAGGCAACATCGCAAATGGGGGTGATTTCTTGCCACTTGTTGTTAAGACTGGCCTTCTCGGTTTCGGGGTTAATGTTTCAAACATGTCTGTGAACATGACCATAATCAAGTTTAAAGATAACACTTGGCCAATGTTCAAGCATGATGCACAGCACACCGGAAGAAGTCCTTACATCGGAGCGCAGAGCTCTGTTTTGAAGTGGAGATATAAGATGGATACATGGACTTCCTCTTCTCCGGCAATAGATCCTGACGGAACTATCTATACTGCAAGCTCCAATACTTCCGGAGACAACGATGTAGTGTATTTGAATGCAATTAATCCTAATGGTACCATAAAATGGGGATACTTTCTTGGAGAAAGCTTTGCGTATCAAGCGACAGATCCTGCGATTGGGAATGATGGAACTATTTACATCACCGCAAGTAATAATTTTGATACGTCCGTATTTGCTATAAATAGAAATGGGACTGTGAAATGGAATTTTTCCGGGTATAGCAATGCGCGTGCAAGCTCTGCAACAATAGATTATAACGATACTATTTACGTAGGATATAGGGGATCACTAAAGGCATTCAGAAATGATGGTAATGTAAAATGGAGTTATTTGACTAACAATTATTTGGTTGGTAGTCCTGCGATTGGGAATGATGGAACTATTTACGCCAGCGTTCAGGATCAAAACTTACACGCAGTTAATCCTAATGGTACTTTAAGATGGAAGTATCCAATTGGCTACGGCTCATCGCCGGCTATCGGATCAGATGGAGTAATTTATGTTGGATCTGAGAATGGATATCTATACTCCCTTAATTCGAATGGGAGTCTTAAATGGTCTTCGTTATGTGATGGGGAACGGATGTCTTCTCCATCAATTTCACTGGATGGAACATTGTATGCGTTAAGCGGGCATGCATTCGGAGGGGGAGACGGGAGCTTTTGTTCTTTCTATCCAAATGGTACTTTAAAGTGGAGATACCCAGTATCAGATAGCACATCTTCTCCTTCTATTGGAAGAGATGGACTGGTATATTTCACTTCATTTTATGGTGGAGTGTATTCACTAAATCCAGACGGTAGCCTCAAGTGGTACTATAACACAAATGAGGATTATACCTATTCATCTCCTGCGATTGGGAATGATGGCACCATCTATGTAGGATCGGGGGATGGCTATCTCTATGCATTCAACGACCACTAAACCAAGTAATCCTCCAAAACCCCAAAAGCATAAAAACTTAAATCTTCTTTTTCTCATTTCTTAAAGTGCTGACCCCGTAACTCAATTGGACAGAGTGCCAGCCTTCTAAGGGCCTTTCTTTTGAAAAAGAAACGCCCGCGAAAGAAAACACTGCACCAAGAAAGCTTGGGAAAAAAGCAGAAACGGAGAGAGCTGGAAGTTGTGGGTTCGAGTCCCATCGGGGTCGCTTTTATAATGGCGGATGAAGAGAAGTTTGCAGGATTTATTGAAAGGTCTGGAGCTTTTCTTTTAAATCACTATAGTTACTTAATCGAACACTATGCAGTTCCACAATCATTCGTAGAAGTCGATAACATAGCATGGAAAGGTAGCACATTATTCATCTTTGAAGGCTCCAAAGGAAGATTAGATACAGAAAGGATTAATCAATTGAATGAAAGATTTAAACTTTTTAGATTTAATAGAGTAAGTCTTATCAACGAGGAGGGTTTCCCAAATTTCAGTAGAGTAAGGGTTTTTTACTACAATCTTAAATCTAATAGGCTTATAGAAATAGATGAACGTGGAGTGAGAATATCAACTACCCCTTACAATAATGCCGAAGAGCTAATCAATATTTTAAGGAATATTTAAAAACTTCAGCGTCTGTTAGTAGCTATGCTAGAAGAAACACTTTTCTTTGAAACGACAAGAGTAAAGGATGTTGAGGGAGTTGCAAAAATCCTTCAGAATGCATTGCCTAGCCTTGGACATAAGCCGGTACCAAGTCCCGGAGTCATAGCACCTCATGATGGAATCGATAATCGCACTTACTACTTTGAGTCCGGAATATCTGGATGCTATTATAAATTTAGATTGGATAAAGGAAAGGTTTATCGAGCATCTATCCAATTCAAAAAATTTCCGGAAGTGCATTATGAAGCAGTCCTGCAGAAAGTTTCAGAGAGGTTTCCTCAGTTCTTCTTAGCCTATGCCTAGAAAGAACTCTAAACTCCCACCATTTCTTAGTGCGCGTTCGAGTCGCGTCAGAGCCACTTCTTGCCCCACCTTCCCATATCCTCAAGCACGGGCCTTAAACCATTCGCTTTCTTTGTCAAGCTGTACTCTACCCTTATCGGGGAATTTACTTTAACTTCCCTAACAATGAGTCCTTCTTTGCTTAGGTAAGACAAACTTTCAGAAAGAGTCTTAGAGGAGATACTATCCAAATTCCTCTTCAGTTCGTTAAAGCTCATTGATTCTTCAGAAAGGTTTTTCAGAATAAGCAAGTTCCACTTCTTGCCGATCAGTTTGATTGTCTCTGTTACAGGGCAAATTTCTTTTACCATCGTAAACTAAGTAACGTTGTGGTTACGTAAGATTTAAATAGCGTGGATATTTAAAACTTTCTATAGGAAACTAAGTATAAAAAAGAAACTAAAGGATATGGAGCAAAAAATAGAGAATAAATGGGCAAGAATGCCATCGAATAATGAAGTTCAAGCAACAGCCAATGAAGTAAAGAATAGGGGTATCAATGTCGTCGTCGTAGAAAACAAAGATGAAGCGCTCGAAAAGATAAAGGGCTTAATTCCAAGAGGTGGAGAAGTAATGACTGGCTCATCCACAACTCTGCAAGAGATTGGATTCAGCAACTATCTAAACGAAGGACAGCATGGCTGGAAGAACTTGGGGGATGAAATACAAAAAGAAGGTGACGAAGCTAAAAGAGCTGACTTGAGAAGACGGGCCTCTTCGGCAGAATACTTTCTTGCAAGTGTTAACGCAATTTCTAAAAATGGAGAGCTTGTTGCTTCTGACGCTTCAGGAAGCAGAGTCACAGCATTTCCATTCGCGGCGAAAAATTTAATTCTTATTGCCGGAGCACAGAAAATCACAGATTCTCTGGAAGAGGCGATGCAAAGAGTTAGAGAATATGTCTACCCGCTTGAAAATGAAAGGGCAATGAAAGCGTATGGCATGTCTAGCACAATAGGCAAATGGATTATTATTGAAAGAGAAATTTTCCAAAATAGAACAACGCTAATTCTAGTAAAGGAAAAACTTGGATTCTAGAAGTTTTAGGATTTAGAGTTTAAGAGAGTTATTCATGCCTCAAGGCATCAACAGGCCTCAACGAAGCAGCTTGCCTTGCAGGCAATAATCCAGAAACGCTTCCGATTATGAAAGAGAATGCAAGCGCTCCAAGTACTAGCG
Source organism: Nanobdellota archaeon (assembly GCA_013331945.1). Classification (GTDB taxonomy): domain Archaea; phylum Nanobdellota; class Nanobdellia; order Pacearchaeales; family UBA12030; genus UBA12030; species UBA12030 sp10106u. The sequence goes on along the minus strand of DUFK01000016.1, from coordinate 7,037 downwards.
GAAGGGAAAATGTGGAGTTCAATAGCGGAGAGCCAATAGCCCGAGTTGCTATGATTTCTACAACTTCTCCGATTCCGATTCCGAGAGCAATTCCAATCATCCCCCCGACAAGCCCGAGAAGGCCTGCTTCCATCAGGAAGATAGTAAGCACATCAGAATTCTTCGCTCCGACAGCCTTCATTATCCCTATCTCCTTGGTGCGCTCAATCACAGAAGTGTACATCGTATTCGCAATTCCTATTCCCCCAACTACGAGAGAGATTGCGGCGATGCCGATCAATACAGCTGTAACGATAGAAAAAACAGTAGAGATAGTTCCAAGCAACTGCTCTGGAGTCTGCACCTCAAAACTTTCCTTGCCTTTTCCTTCATTCTTTTCCTTGCGCAGTTTTTCCTCAATATCTTCTGAGACTCGTGAAAGCTCATCTTCATCCGAGACTTTGACAAGTATCTGGCTCACTTCGTCCCCTAACTTGAAAGTATCTCTCAATTCTTCTTCATCTATCAAAAGAGAGGAATCATCGAATGGATTCCCTATCCTCTCAAGAATCCCTATAACTTTGAAATCTTTTCCCTGAATGTTTATTGTGTCACGCAGCTTGACCGGCTTATCAAAAACCCTTCCAGCACCATAATTGTAGCCTACAACAACTTTTCCCTTCTCGCCATTCCCAAGCTCTCTTCCCTGTGCAATTTTGTAGAATTGAGCCTCATCAATAAGTTCTCTCCTTTCTCCAGAAGGCAGGCCGACAACAAAATTGAATTTCACTGCGTCATCGAATTCAACCCTGGCTGTTTTAATAAGAAAACTGGAGACGCTCTCTACACCCCTTACTTTTTCGATAACATCTAGATCATCTATGGTAAGTGCAGCGGCAGTCTCACTTCCGGGAGGGCCAAGTCTCCCTTTAGGCTGAATTATAACTTTATCGCTCCCTATCTGTTCAAATTGCTCTGCAATCGCAGCCTGCAATCCTTCTCCTAGAGAGATGAGAGAAACAACAGCGGCGATGCCTATGAAAATCCCAAGCATCGTGAGCCAGCTTCTCAGCCCTCTTCTACGCAGGTTGTTAAGGGCGAAATTGAAGTAGTCAAGCACCATTTTATCCTAGTGATCACGAAAAGTATGAAGCGAGGGAAGAGAGGACGGAGAGAAAATTTAAGCGTGAGACGAGTGAGCTGTATGTGACGCGTGGGCTGCTGCTGCCCTGTGCCTTCTTGCCTTGAAGAACTTCCTTATCCAGAAATAAAGAATTAATGCTGCGATTATCACGACGAATGCAGTGAATGTGGAATTGGTCTTGACTATCCCGAGCTTCTTAGCTTCATCAAGAGAGTAGACGCGTGCCTGCACAGAGAGAATCTCAGAGTACTGCTTATTATTTGCATCCCTGTAGTTTATCTGGAGGGGCAGGTTGATTGTTCCAGCCCGCTTTGTGAGGAGCTCAAAATCAATGCTCTCTATATCGTCTGAATCAACGCTTCCGACATAAACATTCTGCGAGCTCAAGACCTCATAATTATCCGACAGGAGAAGGCGTGCATTCAGGAATTTCGCGTCGGTCAGTCCGCTGTTCACTATCTCTATCGTAAGTTTGCCTCTTCGTGCTTCGACAAGTTCTGATTTCTCGATGTTTATATCAAGCAATGGCTTGCTTCCTACAATTAGGGAGATAACATCCTGACTCTGGAATTCATTCCCGAACTCATCAAAATAATTCACTTCGAGCGGGACTTTATAGATGCGAGAAGATGCATCGGCAAGAGCTATCAGTTTGAACTCAATCTCTCGCGAGCTTCCCGCTGACATGGAATCGATATTCTTTTCAGTCACGCTCCCAAGAGGCGCGAATGGAAGATCTGCAGAGTTTAAGTTTAATTTGATCTTGACATCTTTCAGCAATAGATTTGCATTGTTGCGCAGCACAAGCTTGACTGTTGCTTCCTGACCGGGAGCGATCTGCTGAGGCACGGATTCGACAGATTCTACAACAAGCTTGGTCTCGAAAGCCTTTACCTGGATACTGAAACTCTCGCTTCCATCATCGCTTGGAGTGTCCCAATCAACACTAAGTGTTTCAAAGCCGCTTGAGGCCGTGTCTCGCACTCCGAGCGTGAACGTCGCTGTAGTGCTCTTGCCTGCTTCGAGAAGTGAGATTGAAATATCATCATCACCTTCAACAAAGAATGAGCTTCCGGCATCCACCTGAACTTTGACATTGGTCAAATTGATGCCGGCTGTATTCTCTATCCTGAATGTCGCGGCAAAAAAGCTGCCGGGCATCACCGGCTTTGGAGAGTAATCAACAAGAGAGATGCGCAGGTCTTCTGCAAGGACAGAAGGTAACGTGGGGGTAGAGAAGGCTAATGCAAGGGCTAAGAATATCAGTGCAAATATCCATGTCTTTCCCGTGTTCATCCCGCTTATTTCTCGATTTTGCCATCTGCGATATGCACTACCCTATCTGCAAATCGCGCTAGTGATTGGTCGTGCGTAATGTATATAATTGTTTTCCCTTCCTTATGCAGTTCGCGGAGTAGAGACATTATAGCTGCGCTGTTCTTGCTGTCCAAATTTCCAGTGGGTTCATCTGCCAAGATTATTGGAGGATCGTTTACAAGTGCTCTTGCAACAGCTACCCTCTGCTGCTCTCCCCCGCTCAATTGTGTTGGTCTATGCCCAATCCTTCGGCCAAGGCCAACGCGCTCAAGCAATTGTGTGGCCCGGGCAAGCGCTTCCTTCCTAGGAACTTTCTGAAAAAGGAGAGGAAGCGCTACATTCTCAAGAGCGCTGAGGGTCGTAATCAGATTAAAGCTCTGAAAGACAAAACCTATCTTCTGTCCCCTGATCGTTGCGAGCTCATTCTCATTGAAGTACGAGACATCCTTCCCATCGAGTAGCATCCTGCCTTTAGAAGGCACATCCAAAACGCCAAGCATGTTCATTGCCGTGCTCTTTCCGCTTCCGCTTGGACCAAGAACTGCTACGAATTCACCTTGCCAGATATTGAGATTCAACCCGCGAAGAGCGTCAACTCTTGCCGCGCCTTCGCCATAGATTTTCCAGACGTTCTCTAGTTTAATAAGTGAATGTGGATTCATTTTCCGAGTCCTAAGTTCTAGATTCTTCGAGTCCTAAATTCTTCAAAAACAGAAGTGCGATACCTATAATAATTTAACGAGTGAGCCTCCCGAGCATCTTTCATAAGAGATATAAAGAGCTCCTGTATGGCCTCTCTGTAAAAAGATGCCATCAACCAGCCAGATGTTTTTGCTTGTACTGTCGCTGCTAGGTTTCCTCACTTCGCTTTTCATTTTTTCCAAGAGGAAATACAAGGAGAAACTTGTATGTGTCCTTGGAAAAGATTGTGGCAAGGTGATCAATAGTAAATTCTCACGACAGCTCGGCATCTCGAATGAGGTTGTGGGTCTCCTGTACTACACGGCAGTCTTCATCAGCACTCTTATACTAGTTGCAATCCCGACCTTAGTCACAATCCCAGTGCTCTGGATCCAGTTCCTAGGCATTGCCACCGCAGCTCTTTTCTCCCTTTACCTAATCTTCCTTCAGCTCGTTATCATCAAAGAACTCTGCGAGTATTGCCTGATTGTGAACGTCACAAACATTCTCCTCTTCTTCGCCCTGAAGGTAGGATAAGACTTTTAAGTTCTACTTTCTTCTTTTTGCAGAAGCTTTTTCTAAAAGCTTCAAAGCAAGGGTAGCCAAGCGGTTAGGCACTCGCCTGCAGAGCACCTTTCTTAAGAAGAAAGCTGCACCAAAGAAAGGTTCCAAAACAGCAAGCGATGAACGTGGGTTCGAATCCCACCCCTTGCTCTTTCTTTTTTCACCATTTCTCCAGCCCAAAACCTTCCCTTCCATGCGCTCCCGGAACGCCTCGAAAGGTTTATAAATTGCCTAGCCCATTCATCCAAAAGGTAAAATGGCTAAGGCAGGTATGAGATCAACAATTGGAAGTTGGGCATTCCTCCTTGGAGTGATCATAGCAGTGATCATAGGATTCCTACAGACATCTGGATTCACATCTGGTGTTGCGTGGGTATTGGTCATAATCGGCCTTATCGTTGGAATCCTTAATATTGCAGATAAGGAAGTACACAGCTACCTGATGGCCGGCACAGTTCTTGTCATCGTAGCATCATTGGGAGCCGGTGTGTTCTCTCAGGTCAAGCCACTTGACTCTGTGTTGAATGCATTCTTGTTCCTATTTGTGCCTTCCACGGTCGTTGTAGCGCTAAAGCACGTCTTTAGCATTGCAAGATCATAAACTGCACACTCTAAGGCTTAAGGAAGAACTTTTTTTTCTTTTTTATTTCTTTAATTTTTAAGGATTGGAGGGTTTTCTATCTCTTTTCAATCTATCTCCCACCTGCTTGCCCCTTCAGATTTATCCATCGGCCAGACTTTAATCCCAGTCGCCAAGCCCGGCAAGAAAGGTTTAAAAGCCACCGGGGCTATGAGTGCTTAAGGGCTTAGCAAGCCATAAAATAACTAAAAAGAGGATAAAATGGCTATTGGAACAACTGAATGGCGAGGAAGTTTGCCGTTTATAGTGTTTCTTTTTGCAGTGGCTGCATTATTCTTCGGGAACGTGCCTGTAGAGAGCATGTTTCTTGGGAATGTATTGCTTGGAGTCACATGGATGCTTCTAGTGCCAATCCTGATGAATGCCGGGGTTAACAAGGATGTTAATGCCTGGTTTGTAAGGGCAGGAGCTTTTGCTTTCCTTGCAGCTGCTTTCATGCTTCTTGAGGGCACATTCATTGACGCAGGAAACTGGAGCTCATGGCTGGTGCAGGTAGGAATAGTGCTCAGCTGGCTCATGGCAGGCATCGGAAGCTTGATTGCTTTAGGCACCACTAAATAAGAAGAAACAGACGGACAAAAGAGATTCTTTTTCTTTTTTTATTTTTGAGACCTGTTCTGAGAAGTATAAAATTAAAAAAAGGAAATAAGAGGGCTAAGAAACTAACGCCCAAATATCGCGAGACCTCATGCTCCACACCTGTAGCATTAACGCCTTTTGCCCTTTACACCCTCTTTAATTTCCCTTAACCCTCTACCGTTGCCTTTCGCTCTCTTCACAAGAGAAGAGGCAATAAGCCAGATTAAGAGGATCATGACGGCAAGTGCCAGAAGTGAAATTAAGATTACGAGTGGAAGCTGCTCCTTGAAAGCGGTTGAAACGGTTCTTGCAGTTATTCCCCCATCCTGGCTGCCCGTACCCGAAACAACTTCTTTTGCATCCACAGTGAAAGTCTGTGTCGCAACAACTTGGCCATCTGCAAGAACCTCAACCTTTGCAACATGATTCCCTTCTTTCTCTACTGCAAGGGCAATTGACTCTATCTGGGTCTCGCCAGCAGCAAGTGAGAATGAGATCTCAACAGGTTCTGTCCAGTCTCCTACAGGAGTAACTCTTAAGATGAAGGTCTTGGCCGAATCACCAGTGTTCTTTATTGTAGCGATAGTTGTGATAGCTGAATCCTTTCTTGCTGTGAATGAAGATTGTGATAAGCTCAGGGCAGCATTTACTTTTCCGCCTGTGCCGCCGCTTTGCGTGCCGCACTCGACAGTTACCTGGAATTCTTTTCTTGCCTCGTTCCTGTCATAGACAGCACCATCTTCATCAAGTACTTCAACTCTGCCAGAGTAAGTTCCTGCAGCGATTGTCTTTGGCAAGCTCAAGTCAAATAGGACTTTTTGTGTATCTTTTTTGTCTAGGTCAAATTCCGCACTTGTTAATGCGATCTTCAAATCATTTATGAATAGCTTGACAGACACATCTCTCTGATCATCGCCTCCTGCGTTCACGATGCGAGCTTCAATTTCGCTTGAAACTCCGCATACGAGAGGCTCTTGTGGGATTACTTTGTCCACGACAACATCATCGTTGTCTTTTTCAATCTCGATGTCAATTTGTTCCCAGTCGCAGTAGTCATCCTCATTTCCGTCTTCAGAAGCCATTACATATACGGCGTATCTGCTTGTCGATTCATCCTCGATGTCTGCTGGAACAATCAAGCTTCCATCGAAATCAAGGTCATCATTTTCATCAATATCAGCGACATCTGTGAACTCTGCAAGAACATCATCATCTTCCTTATCTACAAGGAATGCCTTGAACTCAACTTCAAGATCTTCATCGGCATCGTTATCAACATTTACCCCGACATCTATTGTCTCAAGAGGCTTGAAGTTGTCATCCTCATTTGGATCATCTATATCATCTATGTTTAGTTCATCATTATTGACCCTTCCAAGCACCTTATCCCCAACCCTTCCATCCTTGCACAAGTCTGTTGGGCGGACATCTATGGTGAGAGTGAAGGTGTCTTTGAAAGTTTCAGACAGGTTTGCATCATTGATTCCTGTAACGGTCACAGTTCCAGTGTATCTATCTAGATCCATATCGCTTGGAATTGTCACAGTCAAGGTAACAACCTGTGAACCGTTAGCGCCTAGATCAAAGCTGACTCCATTATGTGAGAATGCAAGAGTAATATTATCCTGTCCGTCAGAAAAATCGGCAGAGTTGTATGTGAGAGTTATGTCATTTATGCCAGTAACGACATTAGTATTCTTTACCGTGACATTCCCTACAAGCGACTCGCCCCTTTCCTCTTCTCCCAAAAGCGAGCCTTCTAGAACATCAAGTTGTGCTTTAGCTAGAGGAAACGCAATTACAAGCACTAGTAATAGTGCAAAAAATACTGATATCTTCTTAATATGGTTATTCATTTCCCCTAAGCTGTTATCATTCCATAGTTTATACTATATAAACTTTTCGGAAATTTGAGGGCTCATTTTTACTAGCAAATGGTGGGAAAAATTTCCGTGAGGGGAGAAGAAGCGTGAGGTAAAATCAAAAGAATTTCTGCAGCAGGAATATCACTGTGCCTGCAACAAGCGGGATGATTACGTTATCATCCACATCCTCTTCCTGCAGCTTGAAGGAGAGCGCTTCAGCGAACATAGAGGCAAGAGAAGCGAAAAGCGCTAGCGCGAAGGGAACGAA